>CAZCNI010000417.1:0-2502 GCA_964499765.1 uncultured Polyangiaceae bacterium | reverse complement strand
CGGTAGGGCAATGCTCGATAGAATGCCCAGTTTGCGCGTATCAATTACGAGTAGATCATTGCCGCCGTCGAACCGTTGTTGATTGGGATCACCGTTGATGCCCCAACGCGACACGAGCGCACGGGTAGCGTCGAGTTCGATGTAGTCTTGGGGATTGGATTCGAACCCGGTGCCGACTGATAATTGCCCCTGCACTTGAGCCGTTGCCGGATCGACCCATGTGATGACGTTAGTACCGTATCGATCAATGACCACGACTCTGCCGGGAGCTGGCGCAGTCGAAGGCAGAACCACATCGCCCGAAAGCGCAAACGCAAGACCGTCGGTCGGTGCCGAAGCCGATGATATGAACGACGCGGAAAGCACAGTGCCGTCGAGTGCCGTGAGCGCCACCTGGGACGACAGATAGTTCGAGTCGCCGAGCAGCGCCGCGACGCCCATGGGACAGCTAACTGACGCATCGCGGTCGCCCCTGACAATCGACGCATCGAGGTCGATACCGCCGGTTGCCTTGTTGGATAAAGGATTCTGGCACGCGAGCAAAAGGCTTGCCGCTATCGTGAGTGAAAATGACTTTACCATTTGACCTCCAAACTCGAGTGAACACTGCGCCCGGGCAGTGGGTAACCAACGAAGTCGTAGCGGGGCACGCCGAACAAATTGGCGATGCGCATCCGCAAGTCCGTGTACTTCAGTAATCCTAGCAACGCGAAATCGAGATCGAACGACGACTGCGCGGGTAGGTTTGCGACACCCGACGCGCGTAGCGACTCCCAGAGCAATCGCGCCTCGACCAGGAGTGTGCGCAGGTTCTCGCGCTCAATCGGTTGGCGCATGCGCAAGACCGTGCTCGCGGTTGCCGTTGATTGAAGCGGAATCAATTGCGCCTGGCCCGCAAAAAAAAGCTGCGAGGTCTCACGAGGGTCAAGCAGCGTTAGGTTCGCTTCGATTTCGAAGGGCTTGAAGACGCGCGCCCCGCCTGCGAATTCGAGTCCGAGCACGTGAGTCGTGTCGAGATTGACTGGTGTTGCGTGCCCCTGCGTAGTAGGCACGATGACGATCGCATCATTCGTGTAACGGGCGAACGACACGGCCTCGAGCCACACGGGCGACGAGTAGCCGTGTGGCGCAAAGCGTGCACCAAGCTCTGCACCAAGGCTCCGCTCGGGCCGCAGTCGCGGGTTGCCAAAGACGCTAACCGAGAGACCATAGCGCTCGCCAAGGGCGGGCGGCCGCGCAGCGCGGGTGAGATTGAACCAACTCTGCCAGGAAGTCTGGCGCCAGTGCAATCCAGCGCGGCCCGTCTCTTCGGTAAGGTTATGACGCTCACTCGAACTGTTTGCGCGCTCGCTGTTGACTTCGCCCATGGCCTGCGCGTGAACGCCAAGCGGGCCAACCAACCGTGCTTCTGCTGCGGCCGCGCCGCGTACGGCTTCCCGCGTTGCAACGACATCAGGAGGTGCAAAGCTCTCACCCGGCGCGTCCACCCGGGTGAGTCGCGCCTCTTCAACGCCGAGCGACAGGCGCCAACGGCCGTTTGCAGTGGGCTTGCTTTGCAGCGCAAGCCCACTCTCGCTGCGGATTGTGTCTACGTCCACACGTTGGTGGGCTTGCAGTGCGAGCTCGCCCAAAGGATCGCGCACCAAGATGGAGGATGCGAGTATGTTGAACCGCGCCTCGAGTTCGTGGGCGCTATCGAGTGAAACGATGACACGGGTGGCCCAGAGGTCGCGTGCGCTCTCGGCGCGAGCTTGCTTGGACGGAACGACCGCAATCTTCAGTACGCCCTGCTCGCGCTCGAAGCGATTGGCCACGGCCTCAATCGTGTAGCGCGACGTGCAGCGCGACGCGGTCAGCCACACATCCCGCGACGAGAAGTCCGCATTTTGGATCCGGTCGGTCTGACTCTGATTGCCAGACGTATTCTGACCTTGGTTGTTTCTGAATGGGTTACTGAATGGATAGTCGTTGTCGCTGGCTGCGGCGCGCAGGCCCGCGGTGACCGAAAAAGACTCGTCTCCGCTCGACGCAATTACATGCGCGGCGCGCTCACCGAAACTGCCGGCCTCGAGTCGAACTAGACCCCCCGATTGCGTGTCGCTCCGCGGTTCGACTAGCAGCACGCCGCCGGGCAAAATGCGGTCGAACCCAAACGGACTCGCGCCGCGAAAGATCTCGATCCGATTGGTGAACCACAGCGGAAACAGTGACAGATCCGTGACACCGGTGAGCTCGTCGTCCATGCGTGCACCTGCGATGACCGCTGCGGTTTGATTGGGGTTGGCACCGCGTAGGCCCAGGGTCGAAGGCGCTGCGAGCCCGCCCGTTTGTCGAACCTGCACACCGGGCAAGTCGCGCAGCACATCGGCCGCTTCAACCCCGGGCGCAGCAAGCCGGTCGCGGCGCACAACGGACGATGCGACAGTGTCATCGCGGGACGACGCCGACGGCGTCAGCGCGCGATCACCGGTGATGGTGACTTCAAGATTCGACTGCGCGCGA
>CAZCNI010000416.1:0-2508 GCA_964499765.1 uncultured Polyangiaceae bacterium | reverse complement strand
GCTTCAACCGTCCCTTTGCCGAATCGCGCATGAAACACCGATTGGCCGCGGCGCAAATGCTGACCGGTCTCTACATGAGCCATGTCGTCGAATGCCGTACGGTCCACGACGCGCTCGCCAGGGCGCAGCGGTTTGTCCAAGGTGAACTTCTGATGCGTTTGCCACCGGTCGACCGGCATCGGCCGCACCGGGGCTGGTTCTTCATTGGCCTGCGCGTTCCAGTTACCCAAGTGTACGGTGCTGTGTTCGCTCTTGACGATGTGCTCAGGGATAGGCTCGAGGAACATGCTCCGACGCAGGTAACGCGTCTGACCAAACAGCGTTCGCTGCGACGCGTGAAATATCGCCAGGTGGTTTCGCGCCCGTGTGACAGCGACATAGGCCAAGCGCCGTTCCTCGTCGAGCTCCTCGGGTTCAGCTGAGTCGAGCCCTTTGTACGGGAAGACGTCGTCTTCCATTCCGGTCAGCAACACCGTATCGAACTCGAGTCCCTTGGCTGCATGCACTGTCATTAGGGACACTTTGGGCACGTCCTTCATCGTATCCGGCGCCGAAACGAGGGAGATCCGTTCGAGATAGCCGCTGAGGGTGGGCTTTTCGTCCGTCAGGGCAGTGTCGTCTTCGTATTCGGCAATCGAGCCCAGAAATTCTTCGATATTGCCGATGCGGGCGTCACCTTCCGCATTGTCCTGGTCTTTGAGATACTTGCGGTAGCCAGACTCATCCACCACGCGTGTGGCCAGCTGAAATGGCGTCTCGCCCTGCGCATACGCCGCCCGCCACTGCTCGATTAATTCGACGAACTGACGCACTTTCTGGCGTGCGCCGCTCGGCAGCGACGGGTTGTTGACTATCGCGCCCGCAGCCTTCCAGGGGCTACAGTCCGTGAGTGAAGCTTCTTCGAAAACCTGTTCCAGAGTCTTTTTGCCGATGCCCCGCGCGGGGACGTTGATGACGCGCATCAGATCCGACTCACTATCGGGGTTCTCGACCAGTCGCAGGTAGGCCAGTACATCCTTTATTTCCGCCCGGTCAAAGAAGCGTGTGCCACCGACGATCTGGTAGGGAATATTCTCACCGCGAAACGCTTCTTCAAGAACACGTGACTGGGCGTGAACTCGATAAAAGACGGCTATCTGTCCGGCGTCCACACCCTGCGTCAACCGTTCACGTGCGGTTCGCACGACCCAAGCAGCTTCATCGCGCTCATCGGCCACCGCGCGAATCGTGATCGGTGAACCCATGCCTTGCTCGGTCCACAGCCGCTTGGGTTCACGCGAAGTGGCAAGCTCAATGATACTAAGTGCGGCCTGCACGATGCTGGCGGTTGATCGATAGTTCTGCTCCAACTTCACCACTTGGGCATCCGGGAAATCGCGCTGAAAACCCCGGATGATACCGACGTTGGCACCTCGCCAGCGGTAGATCGATTGGTCATCGTCACCGACGACACAGAGGTTTCGTGTCCGAGCACTGAGGGCTCGCACCAGCCGATACTGCGTCGTATTGGTGTCTTGAAATTCGTCCACCAACACGTAGTCGAACCGCGACCGCAGCTCCTCACCTGCTACCGTGTCGCGGCTCTCACTCAGGCGCATCATCAGCAAGATGAGGTCCTCGAAGTCTACTGCGTTCGAAGTCAAGAGCGCTCGCTGGTAACTCTCATACAGATCGAGCATCGTCTCGTCGAAATGCCGACCGCGCGTGACCTGTTCCGGTAGTAGGCCCTCTTGTTTTTTCGAGTGAATGCGCGAAAGCACGAGCCGCACCGGGTATTCGCGGTCGCTGAGGTTCTTGCTCTTGAGCAGCCGATTCATCAGCGCTTTTTGGTCGGAATCATCGTAAATGACGAAATTGCGCTTGAGCCCGACCTCGGCGCAGTAGCGGCGCAGCATCCGCGCTGAGGTTGAGTGAAAGGTCCCGACCCACAGATCGCGAGCCAATGCCGGACCAGCGAGCTGTTCCAGCCGTTCTCGCATCTCGCCGGCGGCCTTGTTCGTGAAGGTCACGGCCAGGATGCGATAGGGGGCCACGTTCTCGTGCGCCAACAGATTGGCTATTCGATAGGTAATGGTTCGAGTCTTGCCACTCCCAGCTCCGGCAAATACGAGCAACGGCCCGGAGACGTGTTGAACAGCCTGCATCTGTGGTTCATTGAGCATCGGCGCCGAGGCTTTAGCACTCCCGTCCATCGCGTGCTTGCGCCCTGGGCACTGCTATTACTAGCCTACGCTGCAGGCAGTTCGAATGCGCGCGGGTTTTGCACATCTCTTCGAAAGGATCGCAGCGGGCGTCCAGATACTGGGGCGCCGGGTCGTGCGCTACGAAGACGTTTGGATCGTGCGCGTCGATGTCGAGCGTTTCGAATGCGCACCCATCTGTTCGCGTTGCCTAAACCCGACAGCGAGTAACCGCCTCGAACCAAGTCCAAGTGACGCCAAGACAATCAGTGTCCCGTACTGTCAAGACTGCCTTGACTCATTTGGCAAGCAGAGCGTTGCTCGCCTG
>CAZCNI010000415.1:0-2525 GCA_964499765.1 uncultured Polyangiaceae bacterium | reverse complement strand
CAGTCTGCGGCCTGCCAGGTTGCAGCAAGCCCCACTTCTGATTTCGGCTGGCGCTTGCGGATGGACTCAAAATTCTGCACAGCTGCCGAACAGCCGGAGCTGAACCTTAGTTGCCGAGCGGTCCGAAACTCCGCTTCCAACGACGACGGCTCAGCGTCACTCTTGGCGGTAACGCTCTCACCGGTTCTGACCCGGTTCGCGCAGCCGGTACCGTTCGTTCCGCTGCAATTGTCAGCGGTCGAATCCGAGCGTGCATTGGTCACTGGTGCCACCGCGCTGTTTACTGCGAGTACGCTAGAGGAGCTCGCTAGTGAATTACCCCTGAGTCGGCGTGCGTCGACTTCACCCTCTTGCACTCCTCGCTCTGTAACTTGTACCAGATCGCGCTCAGGTGGGCGAGACCGCACCAAGAAGAGACTGGCGCCAATCATGAGCAGCAAGAGCGCTGCCATGGTGGGTTGGGGGCGCATTGCGTAGCCAGCCAAGAGTGATACCGCACGGCTTGTCCGTTGACGTAAAGGTAGAACGGCACGAATCCGGCGTTCGTTGGAAATCACCCGATCCATGAATTCGTCGGACGCAGAAAGGATCGGTAGCCGGCACACGTCACGTGTTGCTTTCAGCCCTGCCTCGATCCCTCGGCACCTGGAACAATGGGCAACGTGCCGTTGAGCCGCTCCCATGCTCTGTTCGTCCAACTCGAGGTACAATCGGTCGAGGACAATGCGTTCAAACGCTTCACAATCCATGGAATCCGCAGCCTACCGCAATGCTCTTGCGTATTCTTCAGTATCCATCACGCCTTCCTGAATTCGATCGAAGGCTGAGCGGATGAGTTGTCGAACCGTATCCGTATCGAGACTCATGGCATCGGCAATTGCAACTATACTTAGTTGTCCTACTTGCTTGAACAAAAATGCTTCGCGCATCTCAAGCGGCAAAGAAGTTACACGGCTCGTGACTCGTCGCAGCAATATTTGGGACCGATAGGCGCGAGACGAAGGCGGAGAGACCGATTCAGCTTGTTGCGAGTCCAATCGAGTTAGATGGTCACGCCAGTCGACCTCGAGGTCCCCATTGGGTTGCGCTTCCACACAATCTTCTCCAATGATACCGTGGACTTTGCCAAATAGCCAAGTTCGAAATTGAACTTCCATGTGGAACGTGGCTGCGTCGCTCGCGAGATGATGGAAGGTCGCGCCAGCGATATGTTCCGCGGCGTTCTCGTCCCCGCGCAAATAGAACGCAACTGAAAATACGCACGCGGAATGGCGACTCACCAGAGTGGCAAAGGCGTCGCGATTGCCTCGCTGATAACGAACCATCAACATCTCGTCGCTGGCTTCTGTTGGGTTCTCGGCAAGTCGGCTCATGGTGGCTAGGGCACGCAGATGGGTAAGCCGAAACGTACCGCCGCAATGCTGCTCCGGCACGTCTCGGATGGTCGAGCACTGCGGAACTCTCGTCGATGCCCTGGCACTTGCCAAACGGGCCGACAGATTGAGCGTGCGCCCGGCTAACCGGCCTTGTCTGCTCGACCCATGTGTGCCAGCTTGCCGCACGGTCAGCGCCAGGATCGTCTGCGGCGGCGCCGCCTGCAATCGGTCCGGTTTGGCCGCATCGTGCAGTCTGTGGTGCTCTCTTGGCGCCGACATGCGCCAGGTCCACAATATCGCGAGTTTCTAATGGGCAAGGCATTCTTGAGGGCCAACTGCCTAGCGATGAGCAGAAATTGGCGGCATGAGCCGGCTTTTGACCTCAAAAGTCCTTGCGATTTCCTATTGATTGGAGTTTGCTCGGGGCGAGTTGCTTGGCGCACGGTCTAGGGTCTTACGGTCAATGCGTCCCGCGAGGACTAGAGGGTCAATGATGCGATATTGGCATGTTGTGTATTTGTGGTTGTTCCTGTTGTCTGTGTCGGGTGGGTCCGTAGCCGCACAATCAACCCCTGCAGCTTCCTCATCCGTTCCGGCGACTTCCGCAAGTACCTCCTCTGCTGTGCCGAAGGCCTCCGCGAGTAAAGCGACAAAGTCTGGAAAGCCGGACGCTGACACGAAAAAGTCGGACGCTGACACGAAGACGACAACGGTGGCAGCCGGAGCTGGGCAATCCAGTACAACGAAGACGGCCAATTCCGGCTCTGGCAGCGCCTCAAGCTCGGAGGCGAGCCCGTCCAGCATCGATGGGGCCACGTACCTTGTTCGATTGCGCGATTTGGAGCAACGCGTTGACGAACTTAAGGAACAGATTCGACGGAGTCACACGCGACTCAGCCTATTAAGTGATTCCATTCTAGCCGGCGGCGTGGGTGGGGCGCGTGCGGAAGTTACGTTCGTGAACGACATGTCGAACGTCTTCCAACTCACTCGAGCTCTTTTCTTGCTTGATGGCGCAGTCCAGAACAACAAGCAGGACGAGACGGGGGCTCTCGCGGAACAGAAGGAAATACCCGTCTTCAATGGCTCAATCCCGCCGGGAGACCATACCCTTCAGGTCTTGGTTCAGCTTCGCGGCCATGGCTTCGG
>CAZCNI010000414.1:0-2537 GCA_964499765.1 uncultured Polyangiaceae bacterium | reverse complement strand
AGCCTCACGCTACAGTGTGCAGATGTTCGCCGCCGTCAGCGTGACGCCGCTCATCGTGTCAGTGGTAATGTTCACCATTTCCATTACCAAGCTCGGTACGCTCTGTAAGACTTGCGTCGGCACTTATATCGCGTCCGCGCTGCTGGCCGCGGGTGGATTGCTCATGTTGCGTCAACTGCGACCGTTCGCCGACGGTACGATACGCCCCGTGGGCAAACCCCTGTTTGCGGCTTTGTGGGTGGTCGTACTTGGCATCGTAACGCTATTGCCCTCTCTAGTGTACGCATCGGCAGCCCCTGATCAGCGACCGTATTTAGGCAAATGTGGCGAGCTAAAGAAGGCGGAGGAAGCTACGGGTGCTTTGATTAGGTTCCGCGGTTCTCGCGCCGTTCAACCAGCGTTGTTGTTCGAGGACCCGCTGTGTCCTACGTGCAAAGCCCTTCATGAACGTTTGGTGGGTGAAGGGGTGCTCGACCGCTTGGACATAACGCTCTCCCTGTTTCCTCTCGATAACTCCTGCAATTGGATGCTAGCGGATCAGAGCATGCACCCGGGCGCGTGCCTGGTTTCGCGCGCACTCATCTGTGCCAAGGGGCAAGAACTCAAGATGCTCGAATGGGCGTTTGCCGAGCAGCCGGCACTGACCGCTGCGGGCAAGCAAGGTGAAGCCGCACTAAAGTCATTGATCGCCCAACGTTGGGGACAGACCATCGTTAACTGCGCGGATTCGCGGGACGCCAAAGCCACGCTCAACAAACATCTGCATTTCGCGTCGGAGAACAACGTGCCCGTCTCCACCCCCCAGGTATTCTTGGGCAAGCGCAGGCTCTGCGATGAAGATACTGACTTGGGCTTACGCTTCACGCTCAAACAGTTAGCTCCCGAGGTGTTGCAATGACTGCCGATCAACCGAAGCGAGTGGGCCCGATGGTCGTTGGCATTGGCACGGGTGTGCTGCTGACTCTGGGTTTCTTGTTGCGGGTCAATGGGGCCGTTTCGGACGCCAAAGATCGGCTGCAATCGCCGGAAGCGAACAAGCCTTCGGTTGCCGTCGCTGACGAAGCGGAAGTCGGCTATTGCACTCCACGTTTCAAGGAGGTGCTGGAGCGCGTCTTGCACTCGTGCGGTCTAGTCTCTGGGGAGGGCGGGCGCCGTGGCTGCCAACCCGCAGATGTCAAGGCTTTTGCCTCCATTAGCGATGACGATTTCAATGAGTTGTTCACGCCGCTCAGACAACGGGGTGCCGTCATCATGTACGATGAAGGCAAAGACGATCTTGACGATCGAGCCAAGAAGGTTCTCGAGGACATGTGGTTCGAACGCAAAGGCGCGCGCTACTTCTTCGTGGTCGCGCGGGCCTCGAAGTCTGGCACCGTGGACAAGAACCGCGCCTTGTCGCATCGGCGTGCCAATTCGGTGATGTTCCACCTCAAGGACGTTTCCAAAGATCCCGAGATCGAGAAGACGGTAGGCATGCTGTGGCTGGGCAACGAGTTTGCTCAACTCTCGAAAGAATATTGTCAGTGGAATAACTCGCGTCCCGATACAAAATGCAACGAGGATGCCATCAACCGGAGTGCATTCGTATCATGGGTCGACTGTCGACTGTAATTGACGCAGCCGTGCTAATCGCTTGTGTCGTGGCCGTAGCTTGCGACGACACCAAGCCCAAAGTGACGGTGACCAACGAGCGCAGTCAGGCAATTCTCGGGGCGCCATCGGCGGCGCCCCCGTCGCCCGCGCCCAAGCCATCCGACGTGAGCGTGCCCGCGGTCGCCAAAGTGCCGCGCAAACTCTGCGGTGGGCGACTGGGCAAAGCCGGCTCTGAACTGCCTTCTGACCAGCCTTTACGACGCAGTGCAACTGGAGAGCGCGATTTGCCAGAGCAGGTGGGCACTGCAGGGCACTACACGTGGATCAATTTCTGGGCTGCTTGGTGTGGTCCCTGTAAGGAGGAAATTCCACGCTTGCAGGCATGGGAAAAGAAGCTGACTGCGGCCGGAATTGCCTTCAAGGTCGTGTTCGTGTCGCTCGATGATGACGAGCGCCAGCTGATGACCTTCCTTGACAAGCAGCCTGCAACGGGACTTCGCAGCACCTATTGGTTGCCCGATGGTGCCAAGCGAACAGACTGGCTCAAGGCAGTGAACGTGAAGTCCGACGCCGAGCTTCCAGTGCAGCTCCTGCTCGACAAAACAGGGCATGCGCGCTGTACCGTTGGTGGCGCAGTCGATGACTCCGATTTCGAGCAGCTGCGTGTGCTACTCAATGGCACGGAGTAGACGCGGGCCAAAGCACCCCGATCACGACAGCCAGCGAGCCACTCACGGTCTGCTGATTCGATTACCCAAGTTCCTTCAAGCCGAACTCACTGCGGGGCATCCTTGGGTCTATCGTAACCACATACCCGCTGGTTTCAGTGCTGCAACGGGTACTTGGATTCAGGCCAACTGCGGCGACATTTCTGTTTGGGGTCTGTGGGACGCCGACACGCAGCTGGCGCTACGTATCTATTCCCGTACGGGACCGCTCGATGC
>CAZCNI010000413.1:0-2567 GCA_964499765.1 uncultured Polyangiaceae bacterium | reverse complement strand
GCAGCGTCCACGGATCGGTGATGCCCAGCGGGTACACGAGTCCGCTGCGCAGCGGGTTGCAGCGGGCAGAGAGGACCCAAAGATCTACGACTGCTAGTGCCAACATGGAGTAGAGAACAATGGTGTGGCTCAGGCGCCGCGGCGCTTCTTCGGTGCAACGAGCAAAGTCGTGGTGCCAGAAGATGCGTCGGAGCACGACGGCAACGGGTGATGGTTCCGGCGCGGATTTAGTCTCCGTGAGTGCACGACCAGATGAAGCTGCTAGCGCATGCCAGAATCGGTGCAGACCCACCGCAAACACGATGCAGTCGAAGAGCACGACGGTGCCGAAGAGCACAATGAGCAGGCCGTGTGGTAGCTGCGGAGTGAAGGGCATCACGATCCGCTCACTCTGCACTGCAAGTTCGCGAGCGCCAGCACCGGTTGCATCCCAGAGCCACATGCCAAAACCGAGCAGCAGCGCACAACTGAGCACGACCCCGGGCAATTGCGCAGGCCTGGTGGCTGCGCGGCCCAGCCAGCGCGGCGCCGAGTAATGCGCGATGCATTCGCGACGCAGCGCCGCCATCACATCGCCGGGTCGCGCGCCCCGCGGGCAGCGCCGGGTGCAGTCGTGACACTCGTGGCACAGCCAGAGGTCCACGTCCGTCATCAGGCGATCTTTGAGGCCCCATTGGGCCCAGAGCATCTCTTTGCGCGGCAGCGGCGCAAGCTCTGCCGCTAGCGCGCACACACCCGAGCAGGTAGCGCATTGAACGCACTGTCGCAGGGCGTCGCCGCCACTGCCCAGCACGCGGCACAGGAGTTCCCGATCGAGAACCAGCGGATTTGCTGGCGCGCGCTGCGCTGATCCGGAAGCTGGGTTGACAGTGGTCATGGCTGCAGGTCGCTTGCCCAAGCACTAGGCGTCTTTGAACGGGTTGAGACCAATCTCCTGAATTCGGTCCACGAAAGCATCGATGCGACCCGGGAGCGTGGGGTAGTCGGAAAGGGCCACGTACTCGATGCGGACCCGCTCGTCTTCCAGCGCCAACTGCTGCAGCTTTTGCTTCACGTTCTCGCTGCGGGTGGTCATCAGATCGCTGCCGCGCAAGTAGTGACACTGCGAGTCGTCACCAGGCTTACATCCAAGTAGCAGCACACCGTCATAACCGCGGGACACGGCATCCGCGATCCAAACGATGTTTACGGCGCCGAGACAGCGCACTGGAATGATGCGTACGTAGGCGCTGTAGGTCTGATGGTGCAAACCTGCCAATTCAAGTGCTGGGTACGCGTCATTTTCACAGGCCAGCACCAAGATGCGCGGACTCTCCTCAAACTCGTCGGGGATGGGCACGGACTTGATCATGCTGGCGATCATGTCGATAGAGTAATTCGGGAACGAGATGATACGCTCGGGGCAAGCACCAAAGCAGATGCCACACCGGCGACAGCGCGCCGGGTTGAGCTTGGGCGTGTATTTCTCGTCCTCATCCAAGGTTCCGAACGGACATTCTTCGGTGCAGCGCTTGCATTGGGTGCAGCGCTGTAGATTGAACCGGGGCGGCGAGATGTCACCCCAGCGGGGATGCATGGCAATGCCCGCTGCCGCGTGCTCGATGGCTTGGATGGCCTTGAGGGCCGCGCCTTCACCGTCGGTGCGCGCCGCGGCAATGTCGGTCGGAGCCCGCACTGCGCCCGCCGAATAGATGCCGGTTCGCCGTGATTCGTAGGGAAAACAGATGAAGTGTGAATCGGGAAACCCGTACCGATCCAGCGGCATCTCAGGCCCCTGGCGATAGCCGAGCCCAAGCGTGCCCGTGTCGGAATACACGTCCAGGCGACGTATGGTGGCCTCGGCCGCAGCGCGGTCTTGATTGTCTTTTGCCAGCGTCACGCGGGCATCGGACAGTTCACGCAGCAGATCGTTGTTCGATACTTTGGGGACCATCCCAACCGCGAGCACAACGAGATCAGCGTCGAGCGCAACCAACTCTCCGAGTAAGCCGTGCTCGACCGTCAACGTCAGTTTGCCATTGTCGGCCTTTTGAACGCCACTCACGTCGCCCTTGGTAAAGAAGATGAGCGGCTCTTCTTGCGCCCGCCGATAGAAGTTCTCGTGCAGGCCCGTGGCGCGCACGTCTTTTGCCAGCACGTAGGCTTCGCACGCTGGGTCTAGCTCACGCGCCCAAATGGCTTGCTTTAGAGTGGTTCGACAGCAAACAGTCGAGCAGTACGGCAGGTGATTCGTGTCCCGCGACCCGGCGCATTGGACGAAAGCGATCCGTTGCGCAGGCTTTCCGTCGGAAGGTCGTTTGACAGCGCCCAGCGCCAGCATGCGCTCGAACTCGACGCTCGTCACGACGTCGGGAGTCGTGCCATACGCCAGGTGCGTCAGCTTCTGAGCGTCGTACGGCTGCCAACCGGTTGCCTGCACGATGGCACCCACGTCGAATGAACAAGCCTCACCCGCGGACGTCAGCTCAACGTGGAAGCACCCCGGTTGCCCCACAATCTTGCCAATGGTTGCGCTGGTCTTGACCGCAATGTTTGGCTGTTGCTCGACCTCGGCTTGCAGCGCCAAG
>CAZCNI010000412.1:0-2567 GCA_964499765.1 uncultured Polyangiaceae bacterium | reverse complement strand
TCGGTGACTGCCATTCGAATGTCGTCGCGGCTACCGAGTGCAACAACGTGATTCAGATCGGTTCTCGTCCGTTGCACCGCACCAGGAGGTGGCATGGCCTGCATTCTCGTCCAATTGCTGGCGTGAGACGCGGTCTTGGACCGGTTTCCGTCCGCTGAACCGCGCGAGCACCAGAGAGAAGCTGGCTTTTCACGGTCGTAAGTGCGCCAGAACGGATATGGGAACCGCTTTGGACCCGTTGTTGCGCACCAAAGCCAGTGGGAGCCGCGTTTTTCGCCCGCTAGTTGCCTCACTCGCGGGTCTGAGACTGTTTTTTGCAGTTCTTGACTGCACCAAAGCTGGTGTGGGAGCCGCATTTTGCGCGCTATTCGCCTCGCCAGCGGAAAGGGAGCTGCTTTTCGCAGTTCTTGAGTGCACCTGTGCCGGGGCCGAACTGTATTTCGCCCGCAAATCGGCTCACCCGCGGGTCTGAGACTGTTTTTTGCGGTTCTTGACTGCACCAAAGCTGGTGTGGGAACCGCCTTTCGCCTTTTAGTCGGCGTGCCGGCAAGTGCAGACCGGCCTTTCACGGTTCAGCGGGCGCCAGCGGTGGCTGGCGCGGGCGCAGCCGCGTGATCCAATGGCTACGAGCCAACAGGCGCTTCTGTAGCGGGCGTATCTACTGCCCCGCTCCGTCCGCGCTTGCGGCGGTCCGCAGCGCTCTCGGCCGCGCGCAGCGGCGCGAACAGCACCCGATCTTGTTCTTCGTTGATTTGTGCAAGCTCGGCATTGGCCAGCAAGGCCTTGACCACACGAATCCAACCAAAACGGGCTTGCGAGATCTGAAGCGCGCTGTTGCCAGCAGGCCCGACAAGACGTGCCTTTTGTTCTTCGAGATCGCCGAGTTGCGTGGCGAGCTTGAGCCACTGGTCCACGAGCGATTCTAGTGTGCGATCGTGGAGCTTGACGGCGGCAAGTCGCTGGCGAGTGGCTGCGTCAAGCCGCGGCTTCAGCAATGCCGCATAACCCGCTTCGCCGAGGTAACTTTTCCGAGTGTGTTGGAGCCCATCGGGTAATAACAGATCGCGCAGGCTGAGCAGCTCCGCCCCATTACCAGACACCAGTGCCATACTGCTCAGGCCTCCATGAATTCCGCGCACGAGTGTATCGTGCTGGTCATCGACGTCGGCTTCGGTTGCGGAGAGTTCCTTCATTTTCGGCGATTCTGCCGCAGGAATCATCGAAATGATCAATTGGTGCGCCGCCTCGACTTGCGGCAGCAGTGCTGCAAGCAGCGCAATGCTCGACGCGATCTGGTGCGCCTCATCGTCGGGTGCCACCCAAGGCGCTGACAATTGAACCATCTCTGCCGCCGTTAAACGCAGTAGTGCCATATTTCCATCTCCCTCTGGTGGTCAAGCAATGACGACCACCCCACGGCGTCGAATATTCTCACGACACGGGGAGGTGGCAAGGGAAAAGTGAAGTGAGTGAACGGAATACTCGGCGATCCCTGCACAGGCAGCAGCCGCAGCAGGCAGCAGCAGCAGCAGGCAGCAGGCAGCGGCAGCGGCAGCGGCAGCAGACAGCCGCAGCAGGCAGCAGACAGCGGCAGCAGGCAGCCGCAGCAGACAGCGGCAGCAGGCAGCGACAGCAGTCAGCACCGGCAGGCAGCAGCAGCAGCCTCTACGCCTCTCGAAGTCGTGTAATCGCTGCGGGCAATTCCCAGAGTGAGTGTAAGACCAAATCAGGATCGCTCGCCAGCAGACGTTCGGGTGAGGCGATGCCTCCGCGTACGCCAATCGTAAACGAGCCGGCACGCTTGCCGGCTTCGATGTCTTGTGGGCCATCGCCGACCACCACCAGTGCTTCAGGCGTGCATTGCAGGTGTTCAGCGATCGTCAGCAAGGGCAGCGGATCGGGCTTGAGTGCCGACAGATCGCCGCCGCCAATGATAGTTGCGAAGCGATCGACCACGCCAAACGCGTTGAGCACGGCAAGCGTCGTCACTTTGGGTTTGTTCGTGCAGATGGCGAGTGGACACGACGAAAGCGCGTCTAGTGCCTCGAGCGCGCCGGGCATCCAGGTCGTCTTGTCCGCGGCGTGCGCCGTGTAGTACTCGAGGAACTGCTCCAAGATTGGCTTTAGCTCAAGTGCGTCTACGGGAAGGCCTGCCGCACGCATGATCAGGTGGCCGGCGCCATCGCCCACATATCCCATGACCTGCTCCAACGGGAGCGTTGCGTAACCAAGGTTGTGGAGCACGTGGTTGACCGCAGCAGCAATGTCTGCTCGCGAATCGATGAGCGTGCCATCGAGATCGAAAACGATGGCACTAACGGGGTTACGCCGGCACTGCGCGCTCATAGGGGCGTGCGATATAGCACGCGGCCCACGAAGAATGGCCCCATTTTCTCCATGTGCTCTGCAGTTTGGCGCGTGCGTCGCATGGCTTGCACCACGTGTGACAGCGGAAATAGCTCTTGCCCGAGCAGGCCAATCACGAAATCATTGTCGTTTGGGTCAAGGCCATGGCAAGCGAGCCGAACATCGTGCGCCAGATTCTGCTCACCGTACGCGCGCCCAAT
>CAZCNI010000411.1:0-2572 GCA_964499765.1 uncultured Polyangiaceae bacterium | reverse complement strand
CAGCTGTCCTCGGTGGACCTTTCCCGAATTGTCGCATTTTTCGCCGGGAACTAGCCTAACGAACGAGCCGGAATTCCATTCCGGCTTTTGCCGCAGCCGCTCCATCGGCGTCCATACGGTCGCCAATTACCAGGCAACGCTTCGGCTCTGCTTTGAGACTAGCTGCGGCTAGCAGCAGTCCTTCGGGGCTCGGTTTCATGCGCTTTGGACCCCCAGGCTCTCCGTTGGCTATCACCCGATCGAACAGGGAGGCCACACCCATTGCGGCCAATTTCATTTGGGCCGGGTAGTCACTGACAAGTGCAGTGCGGCCCCCTTCGTCGCGAAATGCCTTGATCTCATCGAGCAGCGGCTCACGCCTAAAACGTGGCAACCACTTGCAAGGTCGCTTGAACATCCAATCATCAACGATTTGCTGCACCTGGGCGCTAGTAACCTGCGCGAGCTGGGCAGTTCGCCTGATCTGCTCTTCATAAGGCGAGGGTTCATATTGCGCATCTTCGCTGCGCAATTGTTCGTGCTGCGAACGGAACTGCCTAAGGACCGGAACTGCCCTGAAGCCGAACAAAAGTAACTCGCCGGCCATCGCCCACTTCATAGGCTTGGGCTGATACAGCGTTCCATCGAGATCAATTAGCCATGCGTCATGCGTTCGCATCGTTTAGCTCAACAGGTGCAGTTCAGCCGCATGGCCCCCACACCACGGCTTCGGCCCGGACACTCCAAGAAACGCGACGCTCGGCAAATCTTCACCAATTGTCGCTCTTGCTTGCCTAATCGAATTTGACTCGAGAAGCGAGCGCTTAGCGTCGACCGCCTAGAAATTGCGCTGTAGCCGGCAGTTGGCGTTCTGGCAACAATCGCCACACCGCCCGCCCGACGTTGACGCGCTACACCATTAAAGCTGCTTGGACGTGACGCGATGCGCCATAGCCAGCCATTCCGGCCGCGAAATTGCCGCGGGTGAGCCGCACGGCGAGCGCTCCGTGCGGCGGGTCGACAACGCAGTGGAGTGGTCGAAGGACCGCTTGGCGTTTGCGCTGTTCTCGTCAGACCCGATCAGGGCCGCCAGCTCGTAATGAACAATCGATGGTTTGCGGCGGCCGAGGTGATCGGGAACTCGCCCCATACCGGTGCGTAGTAGATGGATACAATCAACACCAACCCGAGGAAGTTCGCAATCCATCGAGGACGTTTGTGTTCGAGAAAAGCAACGAACCCGGCCAGCATGATCAGTCCAAACCCGTAGCAAGGCAAGTAGTAGTGACTAAACGTATACTTGCCGCGCGTGGAACTGGTCGCGATCCACGGAACGATGAATGCGTACCAGCCAAGCAGCATGACCAGCATGGACTTGGTCAGGTCGGCACCCAAGTATTCCAACCAGAACCGCTTGAACTTCGTTCGCAGCACCAGGTAGAGCGACAAGAGCGGCAAGCCTACTGCCGAGAGCGTGACGATGCACCATAAGATGAGGTTTCCGACACTGGAAGAATACCGCTTGAGCATGCCAGCATCGGAGAGCTTGATGACAATCGGTTTGCGCAAGATCGGCCAACCCCACCACGACGACGAGAGGTCGTTCTTGTAGTGACCTAAGTCCAAGTGATGAACGTAGAGATCGTACATCACCTTCCAGGTCGCTGGAATGCTATTGGCCTGACCGGTGAGTCCGAGCGCGCCGGTCCAAACCAAGAAGTGGACTGCTGGCGCCAGCGCGTAAAGCAACACGGTGCGTTGATCGACGCGCCGCATCAACACAATCACGGCTGCCGCGGGCAGCACTACAAACATGCCGCTCCACTTTACGGACATCGCGAGCCCGACCAGGATTGCGGAGACGACCACGCCGCGCCAAGTCTGAGCAACGGCTGCCGCAACCAGACTCCAGAGCACTAGGGTAAGCATCGTTCCATCGAGCAAGCCCGAACGGGAATAAGAGATGCAGAAACCATCGGCTGCCAAAAATGCCGCCGCCATCCACCCGGCTCGCTTGCTCTGAAAAACGACTCGCCCAATCCAATAAGCGAGGACGATCGTTTGCAACCCGAAACAGAGTGGCATGAATCGCCATCCGAGCGAGTTGAAACCAAACAGCGTCATCCCTACGGCGATCAGCATTTTGCCGAACGGTGGATGGTCATTGGTGTCAGCCAGACCCAGAGCATAGTTGTGCGCGTTGCGCACGAACGGCTCTTCATCAAAGGTGAATGATCCGGGCGAGGCAACACCCTGAACGCGAATGATGAACCCACCCACGATCATGATGCCAAGGATAACGGTGACTATCCGCTCAGCTGTCGATTGCTGACGCCAGCCCGAGCGTACCCACCCCTTGAACTCCTCGATGATACTGCGCAGCCACCGACGAATGGACCAGGAAGTCATTTTGGAATCACACAGTTGGTGAGGGTGCCCACGGCCACGCTCTGCTTCACTGGGTCAAAGGAAGCCGTCGCTTGCCATCGAAGACTCACGGACTTTAGCACACCCTGGATATTGATGTTGCAAGCCGCCGTGAACCGCTCAGTCGGGATCTGCTTTTGCGATGCGGCCAGCGAGGTCCAGAGCC
>CAZCNI010000410.1:0-2578 GCA_964499765.1 uncultured Polyangiaceae bacterium | reverse complement strand
ACGTTATGAGACCTACGTGGAGTGGGCGCTCGACGCGGGGATGTTCTTGTTCAAGCGCGGTCCCCAGGTGATTGCGAATACGGGCCAGACATTTCGCAGCTTTTTGCACGACGGTTACGGCGAGTACCGTGCCACCTACAGTGATTGGGTACTTCATCTGAACACGCTATTCCCCGAAGTGCGGCTGAAGAAGACCATCGAGCTCCGCAGTTGCGACGCCCAGCCACTCGACACGCTTCTGGCCGTGCCAGCCCTTTGGGCGGGTATCGGCTACGATGATGCAGCGCTTGAGCGTGCCCGGGAGCTAACACATGATTTAACATTCGAGGAAATGGTTGCTGCTCGACCTGAGATGGTGCGCTGCGGGTTGACAGCGCAGTTGGGGGGCAAGTCAGTACGGGATTGGGCAGAAGCAGTGCTTCAAATTGCCGACGAAGGGCTGAAACGCCGAGCCCGGTGCAATCGCTTTCAGCAAGACGAGAGCTGCTACTTGGCACCCTTGATTCGATTGGTTCAAGCTGGACACACGCCAGCCTCGCGATTGGTCAGAAAAATCCAACGCGCAGGCGCGTTCGATGCCCGCATTGTCATCGATTCAACAAGGATGATCCCACAGTTCTACGCGTGAATGCCGCAGCCCCAGCAGCCTGGGTTGCAAGCATTGCACAACACTCTGCGCGTCGCGAGCACGAGTTCTCAACGACTTTTGTTCAAAACCGGTCGCACTGAAGTTGCCACTTGACCTCGGCTCCGTAATGGCGCAAGTCTGCCGCAACTTGCAGAATAAGGAGCTCACCGTGAACCGGCAAGCCGAGACGGAAGATGAACTGCAGCCAGTGAGAACTCGGCAGAGGGATGGCAGCGACCTGCCAATCAAAGAGCACATACTGATGGTCAACGACCTTCCTCGTGCGCAGTGTTACTTGGAGGCCATGCAAGCGAAGATACGGCCCGGCGATGTCGTGCTCGAAGTAGGAACTGGAGCCGGGTTGCTGTGCTGTCTGGCAGCGCGTCTTGGGGCCGCTCACGTATACACGGTCGAACAGTCGCCCGTGCTGCATCGTATTGCATGCGAAGTGGTCGCTGTTAACAACCTGTCGGATAAGATTACGCTCATCAATGCTCACTCGCATGACCTGCGATCGCTGGGAATCATCAAGCAACCAGTGGACGTGTTCGTAACCGAGACCATCGGCAGGCAGGGACTCGAGGAAGGCATTGTACCTATCTTCGATGACATCAAGGGAATGCTGGCACCGAATGCACGGGTGATTCCAGAGACGGTCAGGTTCAAGCACTGCCTCGTCAATATGTCTGGGATTCGTGAGCAAGTGGAACTACTGCACCCAATTCTGGGTGTGGACTTGAGCCCGCTGGATGCGGAGTTGAAGTCCAATGAAATGTATTGGATGCATCCGATTGAACCGTGGCGCGAAGTGTCTACGATCGCCGAAACGCCAGAGTGTGAATTGCTGAACTTCACCCCAGTCGAGAGCAATCATGGCTTAGATATCATTTCCGATAACATGTGTGACGGCATGCTGAGTTGGGCGGAGTTTCGCTTGGCGGACGGGGTAAGGCTTGAGACGCGTTGTCGCTATTACGGCGCCCATTGGGCCAACTCGGTGCATCTAATGGCACGAGGGTTTGTTAGGCGAGGCCAGACGTGTACAACCAACTTCAAGTACACAAATGACCGACTGAGTTGGGGCCTGAATTGGAGTATTCGAACGGAGTAACCACGATGTCATTGACTTCTGAAGCGCCGGCTCCGGTGGATACTACTAGAAAAGAGTTCATGGCCCCGTGTGGCATGCTCGGTCTCATTGCGACACTAGGTCCCGCATCCAAGGGTCACGAGGCAGAACTGGCGCGTGCCGGAGCCACTCAGTTTCGCATCAATGCCTCGCACCTGTCTGCGAGCGGACTGCAAAAGTACATTCAAGGAGCGCGGCGGCAAGTACCAGACGTTGAGATTGTCGTGGATTTGCAGGGCGCAAAGATGCGACTGGGAGACTTCGAGCCGCGAGCCGTCTTGCGTACGGAGGTACTGCGTTTGATACTTGCGCAGACACCGGTAGGAAGTGATGTGCCACTGCCGCATCCAGAGGCGTTTCGTTCTCTGTGCCCGGGCGATCAGATCAGCATTGATGATGGGCGGATTCGCGCCACGGTACTCGATGTTGCGCCCGAACACATTGTATGTGAGCTGCAGAACGATGGCCTCATCCGACCCCGCAAGGGGTTCAACCGAGCCGAGCATCCGGTGATGCTCGATGATGTCACGCCGCAAGACCTTATGCTGGCCCAAGCTGCGGTTGAGGCAGGGTGCAGATCGTTTGCATTGTCATTTGTTTCCGATGGTCGTGAGTGTGACTGGTTGCGCCGACATCTCGGTGGTGTGCTAGTGGCCGCCAAGATCGAGCGCCGTGACGCGCTGACTCAGTTGTCGCAGATTGCGCGGGCAGCTGATTCACTCTGGATCTGTCGCGGCGATCTGGGCGCGCAGTTGGGAGCTCATGCGTTGGGCCCGGCTGTTGCTAGCGTTCACCCGAATGAACTCGAGGCGCAAGTGTGG
>CAZCNI010000409.1:0-2585 GCA_964499765.1 uncultured Polyangiaceae bacterium | reverse complement strand
GTTGCGCGACGCAGAGCGAGTGGATCGGCAGTCCCAGTGGGCACCTGCCCAATAGCGAAACAACCCACCAATGAATCGAAGCGATCCGCTAGCGCGAGCAGTGCTCCCACATCACTCGGAGCGGTGGGGTCATCCGCACCGCGCGGCAGATAGTGCTCACTTATGGCAGCAGCCACATCCGGTGCAATCCCTTGCTTGGCAGCGTACACCGCGCCGATCTCGCCCTGGAGCTCGGGCAATTCACCGACCATCAGTGTCACCAGATCGCACTTGGCTAACCCGGCCGCATCAACAGCAGCTCGCATCACAGTCGGGGTGAGCTTCAGCAGTTCACCGAGCTTGCTTACCAAGCGCTCGAGCCGGCGCACCTTGTCACCGACGCTCCCGAGTCGCTTGTGAAAAATCACGCCATCGAGTTGCTCACGCCGCGTTGGCAAAGGCTTCTCGAGGTCCGTCGTGTAGAAGAATCGGGCGTCGGCGAGCCGCGCGCGCATTACGCGGTCATTGCCACGCTTCACGTTTTCTGGGTGCTCCGCTGTCCCCACCACGGCAAGATAGCGCGGCATCAACTCGCCGGCTGGCGAACGTAGGCCAAAGTAACGCTGATGCCCCCGCGCAACATCGAGAATGACGCGCTCCGGGAGCATTAGAAATGCCTCTTCGAACGAGCCAACGATAATCTGCGGATCCTCCACCAAGTTGCAATTTTCTTCAACCAGGAAGTCGTCCTCGATCAGCACCCCACCAGCGGACTTGGCCGCAGCGTGCAGACGCTGGACCATCATCTGCTTGCGCTCATTGATGTCTACGATGACATGGCGAGAGCGCAGCTGTTCGACGTAGCTCGACGGTGTGGACACTGCACGCGGCGCGCGGTCCAGAAATCGGTGACCCTCGGTGGTGTTGCTCGACTTCAGACCGGCAAATCCGAAGTCGATCACTTGGGTGCCGAACAGTGCCAGCAGCCAGCGCACCGGGCGACCAAATGCCGTGTCACCTTCACCCCAGCGCATGGATTTGCGAAACGGGATTGCCGCGCAGATGCGAGCCAACATTGCGGGCAGGATCTCACTGAACCGCTTGCCGGATTCGCGCCGATGGCCCGCCACGTACTCACCCTTGGGCGTGGAGACTCGAATCAAATCAGCAACGCTGCAACCTAGCTTTGCAGCAAAACTTTCAGCAGCTTTGGTGGGCGATCCATCCGCGCCAAATGCAGCGCGGGCCGAGGGCCCGTTGACCACCTCATCCAGGTCTGACTGGACTTCGGCCACGCCTTTTGCAATCACGACCAATCGCCGGGGCGTGCCAGAAACCCATAGGTCACCATGAGTTACGCGCAGTTGGCTGAGCTCCGAGGTAACCAGATTGGGCAGTGCCGCAACAGCCTGAGAAACGAAACCCGCGGGCAGCTCTTCAGCGCCAATCTCCAGCAAAAGGTCTTGAGCCATGGGCGCGGATGCTGCCGCGTGTGGGGCCGGGGAGCAAGGGTAACCGGCTGCCGCGCTAAATTTCGCAGCAAAACGGGCAACACGGCATGGGCACGTGCTAACCCTTGAGTGAAATGAACTCCACTTGCCCAATCTGCAAGAAAGAGCTCGCTTCGGACTCGAGGCAAAGCCCGTTTCCGTTCTGCTCACCGCGTTGCAAGAAGGTCGATCTCTATCACTGGCTCACCGGAGAGTATCGCATCAGCGAACCGCTCGACGGTGAAACACTCAACGAGTTGGAGCCTGGTGACGACGTGAATCCTCGCGAGGCAGATTCTTGACGGTGCGGCCTATAGATACCGTGTTGCGTGCCATAACCGATGATGGTGCGTTTCGTGTCATGGTCGTTGATTCCACCAACGCAGTCTGCGGCGCAATAGCGGCACAGAATGCGCAAGGCGCCGAGGCTCCGCTTTTCGCCGATCTAATCACGGGTACTGTGCTGTTTCGGGAAACCATGTCGCCGGGCCTGCGTGTGCAGGGCATTGTCACGCCGGGTGGTGGGCACGGGCAACTGGTTGCCGATTCACATCCCACGGGTGACGTACGCGGGTTGATCCAGCGTCCCGCTGGTGAGCAGTCCCTGAAACTCACCTCTGGTTCGAACCTCCGCATGCTGCGATCATTGCAGGACGGGAGCATCAACCAGGGTGTGGTGGAAATGGGAGAAAACACTACCATTTCCGAAGGCTTGATGAGCTACATGCAGCTCTCCGAGCAGATTGTTACGATGGTGGCGGTTGGCACGCTACTCGACGAACGAGCGAAAATAGTCCGTGCGGGAGGCTACTTGGTTCAGCTATTACCCGGTGCCCCACGTGGGCCATTGATGGTGATGACCGAACGCTTGCAGAACTTTCGCAACATCACCCCGATGTTGCGAGACGCTGAATACAGCCCGCACTGGCTGCTTGGAGAGTTGCTTTTTAAAATGGATTATACTGAACTTCAGCAGAGTGAGATTCGGTTTCGCTGCTGGTGCGACGAGTTGCGCGTGGTCGCGTCACTCGCCACCCTACCGCGCCCGGACCTGGAAGACTTGGTCGCATCCAACGAACCGCTCGACATCGAGTGCGACTATTGCCACAAGCAATA
>CAZCNI010000408.1:0-2586 GCA_964499765.1 uncultured Polyangiaceae bacterium | reverse complement strand
CTGGTCGGGCCTACTGGCAATACCGCGCACGAAATTTCACAAGCCCGTTATGGTTGGATTCGTGTGGTCAAGGCTTTGCTTGCCAATGCCGAACTCGCGCAAATCAACGAAGAACAAGATCGGGTGCTGTTCGCAGCGTTGCGCGCGGCCGAGATCACTGCGGACCGCCGCAAGCGCGGCCGAAGCGGGGCGGTGGATACGCCCGTTACAGAGCCGCCCGCCGTTGCCCCGACAAACGGGTAGATGCGGTGCCACACCGGCTCTGACGTAGTCTGAGACTGCAAAAAGCAGTTCCCCTAACGCTTGCGAGTGCAATAAACGGCGAAATCCGGATCCCACGCAGGCTTCGGCGCAGTCGGGAACCGCGAAAAGCAGTTCCCTCACCCGCCGCACGTCGACTAGTGGGCGAAAAACGCAGCCCCCCTGGCTCTGGTGCGCTTTATCGCGCGTAAAGCGGTTCCCCTATCCGTTCCGGCGCGCTCATGACCGTAAAAAACGTGCCTCGCCATGGCGTTCGCGCAGTTCAGCAGACGAAAAGGCAGGCCTAGGACCGCCGCGCGCGCAAATTAGTGAACGAGAATGCAAGCCATGACCCTCTTGATGCGGTGCAACCGACGAGAACCGAGCCCGGAATCTGTTTCAAACGTTCTTTATATGTCGTTGCGGCGCGGTTACGTGCAGATGCCGCGCGCGCGAGCCTGGCCCTTCAGTCTTCTGGCTAGTCCCTTCCTGCTTCAGGCTTCAGGCTCGAACTTCTGGCTCGAACTGAACCTAAGCCTCGCCCTGAACCTTTGCCTTGGTGTGATTGACGTCGCGTCGGCGCTCTGAAAAGGCACTACGCGCAGGTGCCTTGCGCGCGAGCCTGGCCCTTCAGGCTTAAAAGCCAGAAGGGGGCAGAAGGCATTCGGCTGCTACGGACACGTCCTGGCTCTGCTGCGACATCACTATGGCGAGGACGTCGACATTGCACCGGGTCCTAATGACATTCTCGCGTTGGCGACGGCGAGCCTTGCTGATGTTCCAGCGGCCGATGCGTCTCTCACCGTGTCTCGAACCACTTGGTCTCAGCAACTGTCGGCGCGCCTTCGATAAGGTCGAGTGCCTCTTCTGGGGCGCGGGCTACGCTGAACAACTGACGACTGCTCGGCTTGGCGAAGTGCTCGGCGATCATTCGCTCGAACAGGTGCAGCAAGTCGTCGTAAAAACCCTCCTGGTTGAGCAGCACACAGGGCTTTCGCAGTACGTCGAGTTGTCGCAGTGTGATGACCTCGAGAATCTCTTCGAGCGTGCCCCAACCGCCAGGCAAGGCCAAGAATGCGTCAGCGCGCGTTTCCATCGCGAGTTTACGCTCACGCATCGTGGTTACGGTAATCATCTCATCGGCCTTGTCGAAGGCCAGTTCCTTCTCCTTCATGAACTCGGGAATCACGCCCACGACTCTACCGCCGTGCGCTTTGACTGCTCGCGACAGTCTGCCCATGAGCCCGGTGTGCCCACCGCCATACACCAAGCTCCAGCCCCGAGCGACCATGTGCTTGCCCAATATATCTGCTGCAACATAGTACTTCTCATCGAGACGGTCACTCGACGAGCAATAGACGCAAAGTGATTTCGTCATAGGGGCGGTTCTAATACTACTTGATCAGTATTGCATCTGCAACGACGGCTAAAGAGCAAACGGGCAACCGCGAAACTGTATCAGCTTTGCTCATCGTCGCTGCGCGCTGCTAGGCCATAGCGGTGCAACTTGTCGTGCAGTGTGGCTCGACTCAGGCCAAGGCGAATGGCCGTTTCTTTGCGGTTGCCACCCGTGGCTTCGAGCGCCGTAACGATGAGCCCGCGTTCGTAGGCTTCGACACGTTGCTTCAACGTTAACCCAGTTGCGCAGGCGTTTGCAGGGTCGAGTGAATTCGCGTCGCGCGCAGGCGCGTCGCCCTCTGCAACGGGTAGCTGCGCCAGGTCCAGTTCGCCATCGACGCTGAGTGCAACCAGGGACTCAATAGCATTCTCGAGTTCACGCACGTTGCCGGGCCAACTGTAGCGCGTGAGTTTGTGGAATAACTCGGGAGGCACGCGAATCGGCCCCATGCCGAACCGTTCGGCGACCCGCTGCAGGAAGTGACGGGCGAGCACTGGAACATCATCGAGCCGTTCACGTAACGGGGGCGCATTAAGTGACACGACTTTGAGTCGGTAGTAGAGGTCGTCCCGGAAGCGACCGGTCCGTACTAGCTCGACCAGGTCACGATGGGTTGCTGCAATGATGCGCACATCAACGGCAATGGCGCGATCTTCGCCCACCGGGCGCACCTTGCCTTCCTGCAGAACGCGCAGCAGCTTTGCTTGCAGACTCAGGTCCAGCTCGCCGATCTCGTCGAGCAGCAACGTGCCGCCATTGGCCTCGCGAAACAGACCGTTGCGATTGCGAACGGCGCCGGTGAACGCGCCCTTGGTGTGCCCAAACAATTCGGCCTCAGCCAGTTCGGCGGTTAGCGTCGCGCAGTTGAAACGAATGAAAGGGCGGTCAGCGCGGGTGCTGGCGCGTACGATGGCCTCTGCAACGCGTTCTTTGCCAGTGCCGCTCTC
>CAZCNI010000407.1:0-2601 GCA_964499765.1 uncultured Polyangiaceae bacterium | reverse complement strand
AGTTCCGGACAGTCGTCAGCGTCGTCGGGGATACCGTCACCATCCGCATCTGCGAACCGCGGTGCCCAATTGATGCCAATGATGGCTCGCACCGTTGGCACACCCACTGCCGAATTGAGTGGAAGCTGGACACCCAGCAGCGCCGAAAAATCTTTGGCCACTGCGTAGCGCGCACCAAAACCCAAAGCCGCTGGCGAGGTTCGCGACTTTGCGAAGTCGGGAGACAGCGACAACGCGCCCCCTGCCTCGACGAACCACTGCCACTTGCCCTGATTGTCGATGCCGAGCGCACGGGGCCGCAAGAGCAACCCGGCTGCCCAAGGCAATTCATTACCGTACGTGTCGGAAAACAACACCTGCCTTTCGCTGCGAACCAGGACTCCCGCCGAAAGCCGCAACGACGCAATGATCCAATCGAGTTCGCTCAGTAGACCAAGTTCACCCGTCACCCCTGAATTGCTAATGGTCGAGTGCCGCGCGCCGCTCGGCGCAGTCATGCGCGCATACGAGGCTAGCCCTACCCCGCCCAGTGCGCCGCGGGGAATCAAGGTGGCTTTGGCGTCGAATGCCAAGTCGCCCAGCGCGGAGCGCGGCAATTGCCACCCGAGCGGCACTTGCGAATCGCCACCCTGGCGCATGATCATCGGCAAACGCAAACCAAGCGCCAACCGTTCGCCAATGCCGATGTTGAACAGAAGATCCGACGAGAGCTGGTCAGCAACGGGCACGGACACTTGATGACCACTTGGGTCGCGCAGCACCAGCAAGCGCCGCGCATACGAGGACACGAGGCCCGCGCTCCACGCGCTGGCGCCGGGCGTACTCGCGGGTTGCAGAACCAGAGTCGCGTTCGGATCAGTGGGCGGCGCAAACCGCCGCACGTCAGCATTGAAGTCTTGAGCGTACGCACTCTGCCCCAAGCCGCGCAGACATAACAAAAATGAAATCAGGCTGATGATTGTTTTGATGTCGCAGCGGCGCGTGGACATGAGTCGCTTGGGGCAGGCGCTTTTCGCGCCCCCGATGATTAGTACCTCGTTTCCGCAGCATCGAGGTACTGGAAACTGGCCGAGCCACGACGCGTCAGGACGAATGCCCAAGAAAATGAGACCGGTTCGTGAGCCCAGAGCTTCACATTCCACTTCGGTTAATTGCCGACTGTTGCTTTGCGACGCCTGCCTTTTGCCCAGGTCGACTCGTCGGTCCCCGTAGCAGCCATCGCTCCGCGAGAAGCTATCGAGATTTGCTTTTCAGAGTGCACGAATGTCCTTCTTGAATGGCGAAAGCCCACGCTACCTTGACGGTGGTGGGCTCTCTGGGGGCGGATTAGGCTCTTGGCCAACGCTTACGGTCAGGTGCTCCCCCGGATAAGTGATAAGCGGGGGCCACGAATTCATTGTCGGCTCGCTCGCACTACTCCTTGCGATCGAATGTAACGTAAACGAGCGTCTGATTGAGTTGCATGTACGCGATTTCACCAAACGTTATCGGTCCGGTGGCGTTACCCGTGCGCTTGCCTTCGAGTTCAGCGTAAAGGAAATTCAGGATGCAGTTGCAGCTGAACGCGGGTTTGACCTTGCGCGCATCGAACTCCTCGCCGAAGAACTCAGCCAAGTTTGCCACCGGATCGGCCAAGCGATATTCGACATCTTCGAACACGGGGGCATAGAGCCGTACTCGCTTAGGCGCATCGTCAATGCCCTGGAAGCTTACGTTGATTTGCGCACCCGCATAGTCGGCCACCAGTGGCCATCGAATATCGACGCCATTTTGCTTGATGTAGTCGACAAGGTTACGACGTTCACCGTTGACCAAACAGTCTGTCACGGCAAACCCCGAATGGGGAAAAGTGATCGTGTCCCCACGACCTTGTTGGAACGGATTGATGATTTCTATCCGCGCGGCATGAGCATCGTTCGTCGTCGCATGGAGAACGGCCGCAGCATTCTCGAATGATTGCAGCGTCGTACCATCGAACACTTTGGGCCGCGAGTCTGCGATTTCGCTCAGCAGCACGCCAGCATTCCAACCGACAAGTGGAGAGTTGAACAACCCGGGCCAACTCAAGCATTCCCGGTCAAAGCGCAAATGGGTCTCACTGCCTGACGGCAGGATGATGAACGAGCAGCCCCGATCTGGGTAGTCCCCAATGATGCTCTGCAACTCGCTGGCTTGATAGATTCTAGCCACCGCCGACTCGATCGGTGCCCCCAACAGCGTGACGAACAGGCGCTCGCGCTCAACGACGCCGCCGCTGCGCGTCATAAAATACGGAGTAGTTCCCCCGATCCAATGCCCCTTGGGTAACTGGGCAAGTAGGCTTTCATCTCCGGCTACCAACATCGGTTGCCCAGTGGCGATCAATGCCGAGGCATCTTGAAGAGAAACTAGGTCAGCCATACTCCGGTCCAAAGACAATGCACAGATCGCCTGCGGCGAGCACTTCGTTCTTCTGGAAGTATTCATGTGCCAAGCGGATGGCTAGCTCGGGATCTCGCCGAGCCAATATCTTGACCTGGCCATACATGATGCGCGAAGCCAGACACTTCAACGGGAATGCTCGTTCGCTTCGAACGAATGCGTTCCAACGTGGATCGGTGG
>CAZCNI010000406.1:0-2617 GCA_964499765.1 uncultured Polyangiaceae bacterium | reverse complement strand
AGGCCGGCTGGGACAAAATACGCCCGAGCCGTGTTGACATCTGAACAGCCGCGCAGTACCTAAGGGTTCCACGGCGACGCCATCTGGTGCGTGCGTCGGCAAACCACGAGGAGCCTTCCGCATGGAAGACAACAAGCAGCAGAAGTCCCGCGCACTCGAATTGGCGATCGCCAACGTTGAAAAAGAATTCGGCAAGGGCGCCATCATGCGCCTCAAAGAAGGTGAGACCATCAGTGGCGACATCTCTGTCTTGCCAACGGGCTCCCTTGGTCTCGACATAGCGCTGGGCATTGGCGGCTATCCACGTGGTCGCATTGTCGAAGTGTATGGGCCCGAGTCCAGCGGCAAGACGACTCTTACCCTACATGCAATAGCCTCGGTGCAAAAGCAAGGGGGCACTGCAGCGTTCATTGATGCCGAGCACGCCCTCGACATCACGTATGCCAAGAAGCTAGGTGTCAACACCGAAGAGCTCCTGATCAGTCAACCCGACTACGGTGAGCAGGCACTCGAAATCGCGGACATGCTCGTGCACTCGGGTGCGGTCGATCTCGTGGTGATCGATTCGGTTGCGGCACTGGTTCCCAAGGCTGAGATCGAGGGTGACATGGGTGACTCGCACGTCGGCTTGCAGGCGCGGCTTATGAGTCAGGCCTTGCGCAAGCTTACCGGGTCCGTGTCACGCTCGAACTGCATCATCTTCTTCACCAATCAGATTCGTATGAAGATTGGTGTCATGTTCGGCAGTCCGGAGACGACAACCGGTGGAAATGCCCTGAAATTCTATGCTTCTGTGCGTCTGGACGTGCGCCGTGTGGGCGCCATCAAAGAGGCTGTGGCCTCTGTTGCCGGCAAAGACGTAGCCTTCGTCGGTAACCGGACCCGTGTCAAAGTCGTGAAGAACAAGATGGCGCCACCTTTCCGTGAGGTGGAATTCGACATCCTTTACGGTCAAGGCATTAGCCGTTCCGGTGAGGTGATCGACATGGCTTCTGACGACGCCATCATCCAAAAGAGTGGAGCGTGGTACTCCATGGAGGGCGAGCGGATTGGGCAGGGCAGGGACAATGCGCGTGACTATTTGGACGCGCACCCGGAATTACTGGCGAGCTTGGAAAAGCGCGTGCTCGAGAAACATGGAATCAATCGTCGCATTGCTCAGCTTGGTGGTGACGAGGCGGCTAAGAGCGCCGATTCAACATCAGGGCGATCGTCGGCGCGAGAGCCGACACCAAAGAGCAATCCTGAATCCAAGTCGTCTGCGGTTGCTGCTAAGGCACCACCGGATGCCCGCAACAGCGCACCCGCGAAGAAGGTCGGCGCCAAGTAGACTCAGCGACGCCACTGCTCGGCGTCGTCAGACAATCTCGTCACCATAAAATCTCATGGCGCTCGAGATTGAAAGCAACCTCGACCGCGACCAGTCCGATATGAGAGCCATCGCCCTGCAGATGGTCCTTCGAAGCCGGCCCCCTGTTGACAAAGTCCGGATAACCTTCGGTTTACTTGCGCGTGAAACCGCCAACTCCGAAGAAACTGGATTGCCTGTTTTGAGGCTCGGTGCTTGGGCCAATCGTGAAAATCCCCCCAATCTGGGCCGGTTTGAGGCACGGGGGGTGTCCGGTTCCGTGCTCTAGCTAACCTATTATAATTGTTAGTCTATTTATCAACGCTTGACGTTGGGCGCTCTGCCCCGTAACCCGATCACATTGGATTGGCCATGCCGCAGCAAACATTTCCCTGGGTAAGCCCGACGAGGCCCGCCGTACTGAGGCGAGCTCGTCCGCGGGGTTCTGTGCTTGCGCCTCGCATGGCCACTGCGGCCGTGCGCATTCCCGCACCCTCGCGCATTTCATGGCCGCCAGAGATCCCAGGTGGTGGCCCTCAGATTTTCGTTCATGAGGGCGCTCGCCAAGCACTCGAGCGCCGGATGGGACTTGCCGCGGCAGGTCCGGTCCAACTTGCAGTTACCGACAATGTGCGACGCATGATTACGCATACTCAGCTCAAAGGGACGCTGAGGGTGCGCATTCACATGATGTTCTTGGATGCTCCTGAGCGGGTCAAGGAAGCACTGGTCCGTTATGTGGCTCGCGGTGACCGCGACGCCTCTCAGATAGTGGGCGAGTACATCGACTCCAACGGCTTCAGGATTCGAGCCGAGCATCCGGTGAAACATGCGCTTACCACGCATGGGCAGGTTCATGATCTGGGACCAATCCTAGCCCATCTCAATGAGCGGTATTTCGGCGGGCAGGCTTCGGACGCGCAAATAACCTGGGGCCGTCGCACGTCGCCGAAGGGCAATGCCCGCGTTAGCATCAAGCTTGGTACATACAGCGCAACAGAGCGACTAATTCGGATCCACCCGGTGCTGGACCAACGCTGGGTGCCGCGATATTTCCTTACCTACATTGTCTTCCACGAGCTGTTGCATCACGTGATACCCCCGGTTCGTGTTGGCAAGACAACCGCGATGCACCCGGCGCAATTCTCTCATCAAGAGCGTCTGTACCCACAATACCTGCGAGCCATCGAGTGGGAGCGCAAGCATCTCAATCGGCTGCTTCGCTTCCGATGATCAGCGCTACATATCCAGGGCCCAGCCAATGGTCCA
>CAZCNI010000405.1:0-2618 GCA_964499765.1 uncultured Polyangiaceae bacterium | reverse complement strand
ATGCGATCCAAGTTGCCGCATGCGGCGCCCACTCCGCAGGCATGCGCCAACCACCAGCTTGCTGCGGCGCCAGCACAACCTTGTTTTTTTCCGTATCTACGTTTTCTTTTTTGTCTGCGCGACGCGCATCCGTGGGTTTGCTCATTGGCCGTCCTTGGCGTCAATCCAACGCTCGAGGAGCCCATCATAAGCGTCAATGCGCCGGTCACGGAAAAAGGGCCACGCGTGGCGCTGCTCGGCAATCAGCCCCAGGTCACACGACGCAACGAGTACCTCTTCACCTTCACCGGCTTCGGCAATCATACGCCCCATCGGGTCGCAGACGAATGAGTGACCCCAGAACTCGAGATCGTTCTCGCCACAACGCTCTTTGCCCACTCGGTTGACGGCGATCACGAAAGTGCCGTTGGCGATCGCGTGGGCCCGTTGCACAGTCTTCCAGGCGTCGAGTTGTGACGGACCCAGCAGCTCTTTCTCGGAAGCCATCCAGCCAATCGCCGTTGGATAAATCAGCATCTCGGCACCGGCAAGCGCCATGGCGCGAGCTGCTTCGGGGAACCACTGGTCCCAACAGATCAGCGTCCCAAGGCTTGCCAGGGGGGTCTGCACCGGCGAAAAGCCCTGATCCCCAGGCGTGAAGTAGAACTTCTCACAGAACTGCGGGTCCTCGGGAATGTGCATCTTGCGGTACATGCCGAGCATCGCACCATTACTACCCAGTACCACCACCGTGTTGTGATAGATGCCATTACCGCGACGCTCGAAGATCGGTACTACGATGATAAGTCCGCACTCGTGCGCGACCGCAGCCAGCGTGCTGACCGTTGGGCCCTTCACTGGCTCGGCCCACTCGAAGTGCTTTGGGTCCTCAATCTGGCAGAAGTAGTCGGTTGCGAACAGTTCCTGCAACACGACCAACTGGGCTCCTTGCTGCGCAGCGTCGCGCACGCCTTCGCACGCGTGCGCTAGGTTTCTCGGCTTGTCGTGTAAGCTTGCTTGCTGCACGAGGCCAACCTTGACAATGGATCCAGACATGATGGGGCAAGCGTAGTCGTTAGCGCGACCCGGGCCAGCGCGGAACGCGAACTTGGCGCAAATTTACGGCCGAGTGCGACAAAAACAATAGTGATGTTCGTGTACAGGAGCCCGGCCCTGCGCGGTCATTGCATTGGCAAGCTCCCTACTTTCGAAGTCTTGTGCCGGAAAGGCGCCATACCAAAGGGCGCTATCGTCTTTTGCTTGTCCAAAGGGGTGGCGTTCGTTTATCGTGTGACGCTTCGGATCGATGGTGATTGACAGCGCAGCGGAAAGTGCTCGACATGCCGAAACCAGAGCTCCAGGTCAGTCCCAAAAGTGTGGTCGCGTTACGAGAACTCTACGAAAAGGAGTTGCGCCATCACCGCATTTTCGTCGCTGGATGTTTCTCGCTCACGCATCGCGAGCCGTGCTCGCTCGTGCTCATGCATCCATCGGGTACTACGTTTACAATCCCAGCTGAGGCCGTGTACCTCAAGCCCGATGACCCCGGCGCAGGCGCGGGTCTCGATTTGATCGGCCTTGACGCAAACAGGCTCGCCGAACTCGAAAGTTTCATAAACCAGCCGGGCCCAAATGTTGACGTCACGGACACGTCAGGTGCGGACGCTGAGCCCATGGACCAGTCTCGTGCAGATGCTGACTTCTTGGACCAGCCTGACACAGATGCTGCCTTCACGAATCAGACCGATGCAGACGCTAACTTTACGAATCAGTCGGGTGCCGATAGCACGAGCAGCAAGAAAGCCCCCGTCAATATCCATGAACGCATTCGGCAGCTTACGCTGCGCGAGCGAGATGTCATAGGGCGCTCTGGCACGCTCGCGGAACGCGTTGCGCTCGAACGCGCATTTGGTGGCAGTGTATGGGAGACATTGCTTCAGAATCCACAACTAACTGCACCGGAAGTTGCGCGCATGGCCAAGAATGGATCGCTTCCGATTCCGCTAGTTGGCGTCATCGTTAGCAACGGCGGCTGGCTCGGAAGCGGTGAGGTACGGCGGGCGTTGTTGAGCAACCCGCGTGTATCCGGGCTCAATCTCGATCGGGTACTTCGGGCAACCCCGAGGGTTGAACTCAAGCAGGTGGCGCAAATGACGGCGTACCGCAGCGAAGTGCGCGCTGCAGCACAGAAGCTCTGCGTTAAATAGGCCGTTTTGTCGCGTAAGCACCGAGTGACAGGTCTCGTCGGTACAATATGCTAAATTTGCAGGTACCATTCCGGCGCAGAATCGGAAACGAGACGGCAAACGTGTCGATGATCCACCAAGTTCTGGCAATTTGTATGCTGAGCCAAGAACCGATTGAGCTGATCGGCTGCAGAGCGGACAGGAATCGACGCTGACGATTGTTGAGCCGTGTTGGGTTAGCTCGCCGTCCTTAGACCAGCGTTTAGGCGCAACTCTCCCCCGTTACAACGCAGCTCGTGGGCACATCGGCGGGCTGGGTGGTATTCTGAAGGCCGTATAGTTTGGTGATCATGAGGCAATGGTCCGCGACCATCACGCAATGGGAATAACACACGATGTCGTTTGCAGAACATAGGGTACCTCCGCTTTTCGTCTGCGCTTTGCTGTGCGCGT
>CAZCNI010000404.1:0-2618 GCA_964499765.1 uncultured Polyangiaceae bacterium | reverse complement strand
TGCGTGAACCTTGACCCTACGCGCCGATTCGCTTTGGCAAGTGCCGCTGTCAAGGCACTCAGTGTGGCACTGGAGCAGCCGTTTGCCAGCGCGCCATTGGCCTCGCCGGGCGCGCTGCAGCAGCGCTCTTCGCGGCCCTCGATGACGGACGTGACGCCCGTTGCTTCTGTCGCAGGGAGAACATCGGCACCACTCCCTGCCGCGTCCGACACCGAGCGAAGGAATGGGATTGCCGTTTTCAGGTATGTCGGTGCGGCACTCGTCCTTGTGGTTGCGATACTACTCGTGTTCGCGATGCGGCAGCGCCGCTCGACTGCGCCCGATGTCGCACCCCAAGCCGCGCAAACGTCTGCTGAAAGGCAGCCAGTTTCAAGGGACGAGCCTCGGCTCCCAGCTGCGGCGCAAACCGTGACGCAACCTGCTGCCGCGGCGCAACCTGCTGCAAGCGTGGGAACGGCCGCGGTCAGTGACGCAAGCACCCTTTCCGCGCCGTACCGACCAGAAGAAAAGGCAACCCGCGAACCTACCACAGCAGCAGCGTCGCGACCGCGCTCGAACTCGGGTTCAGCGACAAGCCTTGCGCGCCCGAAGACGGCAATTTACGCCGCTGCGTCGCCCAGGACTTCAAGTGGCGCACCCGCAGCAGCAATCCCCCTTGCGTCGACTCGCGAAAGCGTGCAAACGCGGGCGCCTCGCGACCCCGCTGATCATCGCTGAGTGTGCCGAAAGTCCAGCGTAGCGGACTATTGCTTCTTACTCGAATTCGGCGGTTCGTTTTCGTACTGCTTCAGCTTCCGATACAGGGTTGCGGTGCCAATCTGCAGCTGTACGGCGGTGCGGGCCTTGTCGCCGTTGTTGGTTCGAAGTACGGCCAAGATGTAGTTGCGCTCGACTTCTTCTAGGGGTCGCACGTCGCCTGGCGCATAAGCGCTTGGCAGCGCCAGCCCCACTTCCTCCGGCAAGTCCTGCAGATCGAGACGACTGCCTTTCGCAAGCACCACGGCACGCTCAACCGCATTCTCCAGTTCGCGGACGTTCCCGGGCCAACCGTAACGGATGAGTTGGTTGGCGGCGCGTGGTGTAAAGCTGGTCGCCTTGCGTCCAGTCCGCGTATTGGCCTCGGTTAGAAACAGGCGGGCGAGCGGCAGAATATCCTCGCGTCGTTCTCGCAGCGGAGGCACGCGAATCTCGACCACGCGCAGCCGATAGTACAGGTCCTGCCGGAACCGAGCCGCGTTGACTTCAATTACCAGATCGCGATTAGTTGCAGCAATCACCCGCACATCGACCTTTCGGCTCTTGTTCTCGCCCACCCGGCGCACTTCACGTTCCTGCAGTACTCGCAAGAGCTTGACCTGCATCAATGGAGGCACTTCGCCAATTTCGTCTAGCAAGAGAGTCCCGCCGTTGGCCGCTTCAAAGAGACCAGGGCGGTCCTGTGTCGCACCGGTAAACGCACCCTTTGCGTGGCCGAAGAGTTCGGACTCCAGCAAGGTTTCTGGAACCGCGCCGCAATTGATCGCCACGAAGCTACCACCGGTGCGCGCCGATTCATCGTGAATAAAGCGCGCAAAGCGCTCTTTGCCAACACCGCTCTCGCCTGTAATGAGGACCGTCGAATCAACGCTGGCCACGCGACGCGAAAGTTCGATCACGTGCTGCATGGTGTCGCTATGAGCCATGATGCCGGATGCGACCAAAACTGCTGCGTCACGGCCGAGCGCCTTCTTCTTCGTGCGCAGTCGCTGCTCGACATGTTTGAGTTCATCGGTGACGCGACCGAGCGCTGCATCTAGACATTCTCGCTGGAAAAAAGGCAACTGGGTGGCGATCTCAGGTCCCCAGTCGTCACGGAACCGACCCAGAAGGTGACACACGGCATCACCCTTTCCGCGGCAGCGGTCCTCAATGCAGATCACTTCACGGTCATTACAATACGAAAGGTAACCGCTCGCGAAACCCGATAGCGTCCAGCAGACAACGTCCTCAGCTTGTCCGTTGTGTAGCAAGTGCTGTTCGGCCTCGTAAGAGTCCTGCCACATTGCTTCCGCAAGGAATGGGTGGCTCGACTCAAGGTTACTGATGGCCGCGTCAGTAATGACAACGTGCCCATGTAAGGTGTGCAGACGACCGCCGGCTCGCCTCCACTCTGCTTCGCTGTCCCAGGGAAACGCGTTCTTCAGGGTTTCGGCGGTACGCCAGCCGTGAGCGTAGCCGAACCGCGTCAAGACTCCTCGTGCCGCCACGAGTCCCAAGGTCTCGATCAGTTCTTTGCGTAAAATGCCAAGCGCAACGGCGTCAAAAAGCAGAACGCGTTGTCCGCCAAAGCGGATCACCCCACCCTTCGGGTCGAAGTGCAACAATTCGTTCAGATCGAGGTCCTGAGCCAGCATCGGGTCTCCCCATCAATACGAGAATGCGATTATCATAATGATAAGACGAGAGCCAGGCTTTCGGGGCCCAATCACTGAAATCGACGGCAACCAGGTGCTGGCCTGGTACTTGCTGAGTTCCAGGGAGGAACCCAAACGGAACCAACCTCAGGAGACAAGAACATGACTATCGAAAAGTGGGAAATTGACAGCAGCCATTCTGGAATTCACTTCTCCGTTCGCCAC
>CAZCNI010000403.1:0-2618 GCA_964499765.1 uncultured Polyangiaceae bacterium | reverse complement strand
CCGAAACTGTCCGGTGGCTTTGGAGTTGGCGCCCGGGTGGGCGTGTTTGTGCGACATGTGTTACCCCGAGTGAGTGGGATGGCACTCTTCAACCTGGAGTCGTCGCGACACAGCGCCAAGAGTTACAACGCCGGGGATGCCGCGTACGAGCATGACGATGCCACCTTGATCAACACTGCGGTGGAACTGCGGGCGTTGCTCGACCTCATGCCGGTCAAGCCATTCGTTGCTTTGGTGCCCGGCTATGGCTGGCTCAAGCTGCCGGCGGGACTTACGGTCATCGACCCAAGCACCTCCATGACCACTTGGCGTGACATTACGCTGCGCGGCTTCAGCTTCGCATTCTCTCTCGGCGCAATGTACCCAATCACCGACTGGCTGTTGGTGGAGGCCGCTGTCGGCTGTCGATTTCAATCATATACGAACTGGAGCTCCGGGACGTTGACCGGGTTCGGGATGAGTCCTGTCTTGAACGCCGGACTTGGAGTGAGCGTGCGGCTCTGAGCCGTAGCGTCTGGGTGGGGAAGCGCTCCGCCGCAGTTCAGTTCGATCGATGGTTACGATGCACGCGTTACGCGTCCAATGAGGCTGAGAAACTCTTGCCGCGAATACGGCTTGGCAAGCCCAGCTCGGAACCCGTATGTCTCAGGGCTCGACAGGATGGGGTCATTCGAGTAACCCGAAGTGGCAATTGCAGCCACGCCAGCGTCGATTTCACGAATTGACTCGAGCGTCTCTCTACCGCCGAGACCGCCAGGCACGGTGAGGTCGAGTATGATGAACGCAAACCGTTGACCATCGCGTACCGAACGATGAAAGATTTCGATTGCTTCACGCCCGTCCACCGCCAACGCTACTTCATAGCCCAATCGCATGAGGAATGACGAGGTGACGCGCCTGACGGCATCTTCGTCATCCATCACCAAGACGCGACCTTGCCGTGTTGGTCGATGGGAGACGACTTTGGCTAGTTCCACGCGGTTCTCCGTATCAAACGGCAAATACACGTGACATTCAGTGCCCTTGCCCAGCTCTGATTGAATGTCAAGGTGACCGCCGTGCCGCTTGACGATCGAGAAGGTCGAGGCCAACCCTAGACCGGTACCGTTTGGCTTGGTGGTGAAGAAGGGATCGAACAACTTTGGCATGTGTTCAAGTGGAATGCCAATTCCGGTGTCTTTGAAGGACACCCGCACGTAGCTGCCCGCTGGCAGCGGCAGTGTGCTGCCCGATGTGATATTCACGACGGCGAGCGAGACGTCGAGTGAGCCACCTTGTGGCATTGCGTGGCAAGCGTTTACGACGATGTTGTCGATTACCTGAACCAACTGAGACTCATCGAATGCTACTGCAGGAAATAGGGGCGGCGGCTCGAAGTGAAGTGACACGTTCGGGCTCGCCAATGCTGCCTCGGTCACGCGACGGACTACGTTCGGCAAATCACCGGGCAACTTGTGTGGTGCACCACCTTTGGAGAACGTGAGTAGTTGACGTGTAAGTTCGCGCGCTCGCCCAAACGACCGAGCGGCTTCAATCAGACAGTCAACCGCTCGCGTGGTCTTGTCCTCGACGATAAACTCGCGCGCCATTTCCACGTGCCCAAACGAGCCAGCGATAAGGTTGTTGAAGTCATGCGCAATTCCCCCCGCGAGAATTCCGAGGGCTTCTAGCTTCTCGATGCGCGCTCGGTTCTCGATGATTTGTCGGGTTTCAGTCAGGTCGCGCACGATAGCTACGACACGTCCCGTCTCTTCTGCAACGAACCGAGCCTCGTAGACTCTGCGCCTGCCGTGGTAAGCAGATTCAACTTCGACGTGCTGCAATTCTCCTGACTCGATTGCGCGATGAACAGCGTCACGCAGGGCGTCTTGAGCCGTCTCGCTCGAAGCCAGCTCAAAGAAGTTCGTGTTCGGCTTGAGGGTTTCTGATTGCGTCGGGTCGCCACCAGGGCCAGCAGGCTTTGCGTCAACGATGATTCCGCTCGGGTCGAGCCGGTAGATCGCGTCAGGTATAGCGCGCAACAGCGCGTTATTCCTGACGCTGCAGTCGTCGTGTGCGTTTTCGAGCGGTACCCTCGAACCCAGTGGGTCACGCAGAACCCCCACGACAAGTGCCGGTGAATCAGCCAAATACTGCAATTGTAGCTCAAGTTGCGTAACAGCCGTTCGATCTGTGTTCAGTCGCACGCGACGAAGTTCGACGGAATGCTCGGGACCGAGGTGGCTCAGCGCTTCGAGCACGGCGGGCCTATCCTCCGATGCCAAACACTCAACCAGGGGTGAGTGGACCAACTGTTCCGTGGAAACCCCGACGTATTGAGCGAAAGTCGAATTTACAGCAACGAATTCATGAGTCGTTGCATCGATTATCACGAACGCCGCTGGAACAGCATCCAAAAGCGCTTGTGGCAGGGGGGGCGGCATTGGTAGAAGCATCATACGCAATCTGCTTCGACGGTAGAACCAAAATACTCGTCAATCGGGTTGCAAGGTCCAAATGTGGAACAAATTGCACTCGCCGTGCTCGGCCCGAATTAGCAATTCTTCATTGGGCTCATCAGTAGTCGCCCCAATGTCGATGGATAGCTCGACCCAAGAATCTCTGGGCGTGAAGGTCGA
>CAZCNI010000402.1:0-2620 GCA_964499765.1 uncultured Polyangiaceae bacterium | reverse complement strand
TCGAGGAATGGTCGGAGGACCGCTCCGGCGCTCTGGCAAACTTCGTCAGCGAACGAGCTTGACGGGCGGGTTTTCTGAGACGTGATGAATGGTCAGCTGAGTGCCATGGTCAAAAACCCACGCCAACACCCAGCTGCAGAAATGGCGTGTAGGTTCCGTTTTCGCCAAACAGGTCTGAGTCGATGCGCTGTGTCTTGAAAAGGGGCAAGTAGCCTGCGACGAAGACGTCCGCATCGAAATCGAAGAAGCGCAAGGTCCGTACGCCAACCCTCACGTTGGAGAGTACCCCGAGTGTTTCCACATGGTCACCTGAGGTCGGGTCCGAAGCCCTGTCCAGTCCTTCGAATCTCAGGAAGCCGACCCCCACGCCTGCTCCGACGTAGGGACTGGTCATGGCGCGGCGCGAGAACTCGTAGTTGAGGCCTAGGTCCAGGCCGGAGCTCAACCGAAGCACACGGTCGTTATTGGCGACTGAGCTGGGCGAGTAGCTGAAGTAGGTACGCGCGTAGATTTGCCAATGATCGGCTCCCCGATGCACACCAAAGCCAATGCCAGGGGCAAATGCCGAGCCCGTATCTGTCCGTGCCCAGGTTTCGAAGGCCTCAATGCGGTAAGTGTTCTTGCCCTTTTCGAGGATGCTTTGCCGCATCCGCTCGAGGCCCGATTCCTCGCCAGTTGCCATCAGGTGTTCGGGATCATTGCCCAATGAAATGGCAATACCTTCGGTCAGGTGCCGATCGATGTCCTTGTCCTGCTCGAGGGTGTAACGAGTGGGTACCTCGCCTTCGATCCCGATTGAAAGATAGCGGACGCTCCCAGTATTGAACAACTCCACCACCAGCCGCGATCCGCAATGGTCGTCAACGATCGTGTGTGACGGGTGCTTCGAGACTTCGGAACGGGTCAGCTTCTCTAGTCCCGAGGTGGGATTCGTCGAATCCGTAACGCGCAAGCAGAGCGGTACTGATGCAGAAGCCACTTGGGGTGCTAACAGCAACAGAAGCAGGAGCAATACCGGAGTGCGCATGGCCAACTGGGCTTGCATCTCAACCTCAGAAATTCGCCCCAAGCGCCAACTTCATGCCCGGAAACCACGTATTGATCGCACCCGCGCTGTTCTCGCTCTTCAACATGTAGGCGGGAATGTTGAGTTCGCCCTGCAGAAAGAACGAGATGGCGCTGGCGCGCATGAATTCATAGCCAACTACGGCATCTGCGTTGAGACCCCCGCCCATCAGTGTGCTTCGACTGTCGCTCCCTATGTTTGCAGCTGGGACAATGGCATTGAACCATAAGAGCTCGAAAGTGGCGCCGCCTCCATAGTAAAGTGAGGCGATCCCGCGGGGATCCGCGTAGCGTGTGACGTGCAGGACGAGTCCAAGACTGCCCGCGTAATCGATGTGACCACCCGCAGCGTTGTTCTTGGCTGCTACCTGGCTAGTCCCCAGATCGAACTGAGCCAGCGCTTCCACACCATATTGATCGAATACACCGCGGTAGCCCGTCATCACAGCCATCGGACTGAACAGGCGCAGGCTTCTTTCCGTTCGACCATAGTTGGCGCTGGAGGTATCAGTGATTGCCGTGTCGAAGTAGCCGCCGCGCAAGCGGGTGCCAAGGCCCAGAACGAAGTGATTGCGACCTCGGATCCGCTCTGTCGAATGCAGTGAGTCGCTCCAGAGAACATTGTCGCGGTCAATCGTCTCGCCAATGTTGACGTCGTGCAGCAGCGCAGTTGCGGCACGTTCTGCAAATTGAGAAAGCTCGGTGGGCAGCAGCTGATCCACGCGCTCTTCACGGCCGTTGCCGGTATAGCGAGCAAATGCAGTCCAGCCAACTTGCAGCGGGTAGAGTTCAACGACCAGATGTTGTGTGCATCCTTCACTGGCCGCCACGAATCCGCGTTCGTGGGTCACGTAGTGCTCGAACAAGCGCTTCAAGTAGACATTGGGTGTCTGCCCCAATGGCAAGAGCGCGCCACTGCGCAGACGCGGATCAGTAGAAGAATCGGTGCTTGAACCGGAGATGTCCGGGTAAGTACCAGTGACTGTTATGACGTTGGGTACGGTCGGCGCCGTCGTCGGGCTGGCTTGAACTGGGGACGGTTCGAAACTGGCCACAGCCGAGAGACTCTTTGCTGCCCCGTTGTTTGGCAGTCCGCTTTCAGCGCTTGTTGTGTCGTCAGTGGGCTTGCTGGCCTCTTTCGCATTCGTTCCTGCGCTGTTGGTGTGGCTCTCCTGGCTTTCTTGGCTCGATGGCGCTTTGATTTTTGGTCGCTTAACCACGACCTCCACGCAAACCGACGTTTCGTTAGGCGTTGCGAGCGCGGAACCCGCCAAAGTGACGACAAACAAGCAATAAAACGCGGACAGATGTATTGACCTCATAGTGCCTCCAAGGTAAAAACCGCGCGCGATTGCGCTTGCCGATCGGGCAGGCGCAATTCAGCACGCACCTCTTGTTGAAAAGTCGTGTCGGCCTCCTCAGCAAGCCATGTGCCAAAGAGATATTCACGCCCGGGAAGCCGCTGCTGTCAGTTCCGTTTGTCAGGGAAACGGGCTACGCACATCCGAAGAATTCACCGAAAATATCCCGCGAGATTGGGCTCTGGGGTATCGGC
>CAZCNI010000401.1:0-2629 GCA_964499765.1 uncultured Polyangiaceae bacterium | reverse complement strand
TCCACGCCCCATTGGTCGTAGCTGTTGATGTTCCACAGGATCCCCTGCACGAAGATCTTGTGCTCGTAGAGGGCAATCAAACGCCCCAGTGTGCGGGGAGTGAGCTTGTCGAACAGGAACGTACTGGTAGGTCGATTGCCCTCGAAGACCTTGTGCGGCGCAATCAAGTCAATGCGCGCGCTCGGCATGCCCTGTTTCTCGAGTTCGCTCCTGGCCTCTGCGAGGGTCTTGCCGCGCATGAGTGCTTCGGTCTGTGCAAAGCAGTTTGACGCGAGCATCAGATGGTGAGGCCCGACTGGGTTCTGCGAGTGCACGGGCAACAGGAAATCAGCGGGAATCAGCTCGGTGCCTTGGTGAATCAGCTGGTAGAACGCGTGCTGTCCGTTGGTGCCGGGCTCGCCCCACAGAATTGGCCCTGTTGTGTAGTCTGAGATGCGCTGACCTTCGCGATCCACGCTCTTACCGTTGCTCTCCATGTCTGCTTGCTGCAAGTAGGCAGCGAACCGGTGCATGTACTGATCATACGGTAGAATTGCGTGACTCTTGGTGTGGTAAAAGTTCGCGTACCAGAAGCCCAGCAGTGCCATGGTGACGGGAATGTTCTGAGCAAACGGCGCGGTGCAAAAGTGCTCGTCCACGTCGTAGGCGCCGCTGAGCAGTTCCTCGAAATTGTCCATTCCGATCGTGCAGGCAATCGAGAGCCCGATTGCACTCCAGAGCGAATAGCGACCACCGACCCAATCCCAGAACTCGAACATGTTTGCCGGATCAATGCCAAACGCGGTTACTGCTTTGGCATTGGTGGAAAGAGCCACGAAGTGATTGCGCACGGCCGCTTCATTGCCCAGTTTCTCCACCAGCCATTGGCGTGCGGTTGCGGCATTGGCCATGGTTTCCTGGGTGGTGAACGTTTTGGATGCGACGAGAAAGAGCGTGGTCTCTGGATCTACCCGCTTCAACTTCTCGGTGATATCCGTTCCATCGACGTTAGAGACGAACTGCGCCGACCAGTTGTCGCGCCAATACGGGCGGAGTGCTTCGGTCACCATAACAGGCCCCAGGTCGGAGCCGCCAATCCCCACGTTGACGATCGACTGGATGGTTTTGCCGGTGTAGCCGCGCCACTTGCCCGAATGCACCGACCCGACGAATGCGCGCATCTTAGCGAGCACCGCGTTGATCCCGGGCATGACGTCCCGACCGTCAACACTGATGGGGCGATTACTGCGGTTGCGCAACGCTACATGCAGTACTGCGCGGTCTTCCGTGAAGTTGATCTTTTCGCCGTTGAATAGGCGCTTGGTGTAGTCGGAGACGCGGGCTTGTTCCGCATAGCGGATCAGCGCTTGCCGTGTTTCATCCGTGATGCGGTGCTTCGAGAAGTCGAAGACTAGGTCATCAAGTCGCAGCGAGAAGTGCTGGAAGCGTTGGGGATCCTGTTCAAACAGGTCACGCATATGCAGGTGGCGCGTCTTCGCGTGGTGCTCGACTAGTGCTCGGTAGGCTGGGGAACTTGCGATGGACATGGCGCTAGAATAACTCCGCAGCCCCAATTACCCGCAAATGCGCTCACTGGCAAACCCCATGACAAGCGAGCGCGTTTGAGCGAGAGCTGCAGCCCACAACAGCCGATGCGTTCAGCGGAAATCTTGCACGTCGCCAGCGCCTTCGCGAATGACGATAGCGTCTCCCTTGCTCAGGTCCACCACGGAAGAGGGCAAGAGCCCGCCCGGGCCTGCATCGAGCACTAGCGCGAGCCCAGCGAATTCATCATCGATCTCGAATGGATCGAGATTGGGCACTGCGTCGGGCCGGCAGGCAGTGGTGTTGATAATGGGGTGACCGAGTTGTTCCAGCAGCGCTTGCGTTACGGGGTGAGCGGGCACGCGAATACCGACCGTCTTGCGACTCGATTGCACGACCCGCGGCACCTCACGCGTCGCATTGAGGATAAAGCAAAATGGTCCTGGCAAGTGGCGCTTGATGAGCCGAAATGCTCGGTCATCCACCATTGCGTAACGCGATACGTCGGTCAGGTTCTGACACATGAATGATAGAAGGCGGCTGCGTGACAGACCCTTCAACTGGTACAGCTTGTCGAGCGCCTTCTTGTTGAACAGATCACACCCCATTCCGTACACGGTGTCTGTTGGGTACGCTACGAGCTCACCGGCGCACAGCGCGTCCACCGCCTGTTGGATTTTGCGCGGCTCCGGTGTATTGGGGTTGATTTCCAGTAGCATGTCGAAAGGAGGCGACATGATAACACCAGCCCGGCGGCCGCACACGGTGTCGTTGTGTCACCCTCGAGTAAACATTGCGCAATGGCCGCAATAATGGCGAACTCAACCACGCAACTGCAGTGAGACAATCTGTTCGAACCAATTCGACAGGCAATCGTCTAGGCGCGAGAGCAGAGGGTCTGCGCGCAGATTGGAGAGCGCCGATCGGATCTTGGAAATCGTCGGCACCACAAATTGCAGGAACGACGAGTTGCCCTTGATGCGGTCGATGTAAACGAATCTTCCCGCATCCTTGAGTTTGCGTTGCACGGTGACCCAGTCGAACTCGAATCGAAGCTGCGCGAAGTCTGCATCGGGAAGCAGACGTTGACTCAAGTACTCATGCA
>CAZCNI010000400.1:0-2633 GCA_964499765.1 uncultured Polyangiaceae bacterium | reverse complement strand
GAGCCGAGTAAGCAGAGGTTGAGCGAGGCTCCCAAAGGAAACCAGGGAGCCTCAGTACTTTTTCGGGCAGTACGGCTGGAGAACATAGCGACGGACCGAGGTTCGACAGTACAGCGAACTGCCGTTGTCGCATGTGGAATGCTGACCCACTAGTATTAGGCCATGCTCCTTTCGAACATCGAGGTTGTCTCGGGTCCAAACTCTGGTCTGAGCTTCGAACCTAGGGTTCCCGTCGTTTCGATTGGGCGTGGCTCTGACAATGTTTTGGTGCTTGCCGATGCATCAATTGGTGAGCACCACGCGCGACTGCACATTGGTGTCGACGCGGTGCTGCTCGAGATCGATGCCATCGGATGGCAGACGTCCGTGTTGCGTTGTGGGCAAACCATCTTGGCTTCCGAGCGCCGAGAGCGCGTGTTGCTGCAAGACGGAGATCTGCTCGAGCTTGGTGACGCGAATGGCAAGACTTCAGTTGGTCTGGCGCTGCACTTTGCTCCTGACGAGAACGTCGAACCGCAAGTGCTCGCCACGCGACCGATGGGACATTGGGAACGGCCCCAAAGTTCAACGCGGTTGAGCGAACTCACTGCCACCCTGAGCGACGCGGAACGAATCATCCTTTCCGCCACCGGACTAGAACAGATTTATGTGGCTGTCCTGGACGCTGCCTTGGTTGCCGTGCCACGCGCAACGCACGCGAGCCTGATTCTACGCGAGGGTGCGATTGACGACGGCACTGCTGAAGCCACCGAGGAAAGTGCGTTCATACCGGTTATGACCCGCTGTCGCAACCCGGTGGGTGAAATCCTACCTGCCGAGGACACAACCCCGATTGCTCGCAGCGTGTTCAGAAAAGTTCTGAAAGAGCGACACTCGATCTTGGTCGCGGATGCCATGACGGATGGCCTCCGCTCACAGTCGCTGCTTGGCAGCAATATCCGCAGCACGCTGGCGGTGCCGCTCTGGAAAAATGAAGCCATCATTGGTGTGTTCGAACTGGATAACCGCGCTCGTCCCGCCATGTTCGACAAGACGGATCTCGACGTGGTCAGCATCATTGCCGCATCGGCCTCGCTTGCCGTATCCAACGCGCGACTGATCGAACGCCTCAGCCTGATCGAGCGGCAATTGCGCCAAGAGAATGCGTTCTGGCGCCAACGCGAACGCCAGAAGGGCGTTGGGGTACAAGTCGTCGGCACGAGCGAGGCGATGAACGGGTTGATGGCGCAGGTGGACAAGGTTGCGCGGACGCGTGCCACCGTGCTCATCGAGGGCGAGACCGGTGTTGGCAAGGAGCTGATTGCCGCTGCGGTTCACGCCCGATCACAGCGGAGCGACAAGTTATACGTGGCTCAGAATTGCGCAACGCTGCCCGACAATTTGCTCGAGAGCGAGCTCTTTGGTCACAAGAGGGGCGCCTTTACGGGGGCATCGGAAGACAAGAAGGGACTGTTCGAAGTCGCTGATGGCGGCACGCTCTTCTTGGACGAAGTGACGGAAATTCCGCTCGCGTTGCAGGCGAAGCTGTTGCGAGTACTACAAGAAGGAGAAGTTCGCGCAGTTGGAAGTAATCGACTGCGGCACGTGGACGTTCGGATTATTGCTGCCAGCAATCGCGACTTGGAGGCGGAAGTTCTCGCCGCTCGGTTTCGCGAGGACCTATATTATCGCTTGAATGTCTTCCCGCTGCGCGTGCCGCCGCTGCGCGAGCGCCGTTCTGACATCCCGCTACTGGCCGACTATTTCCTCAGTCGCTACTCGCAGGAGTTTGCCAAACCCGTGGCGGGGTTCGCCGAAGCAACCCTGCGCTGCTTGGCTGGTTACGCCTGGCCCGGCAATGTCCGTGAACTACAGAACGAGGTGCAGCGATTGGTGATTCAGGCCGAACCTGGCGGTAAGATCGAAGCCGAGTTGCTGAGCGCCAAGCTCCATCGTCCAGCGATCGCAGAGTCGGCTGATGAGGTGGCACTGGGACCTCTGAAGGACATGCTCGACAGTGTCGAACGTAGGCTGATTCAAGACGCACTGGTGCGCCACGGCAACAACAAGACCGCGACCGCCAAAGCGCTTGGCATCACCCGCGAAGGGCTGCACAAGAAACTGCGGCTACTGAAAATGTAGTAGACGTTTGGCCCTCCCGAGACATCTGCCTCACTTCTGGCGCCGGAAACGGCCAACTCTTTGACTGGCTTGTCTTTCCGCTCGGAAGAAACTCGGGCGTCAATTCGATCCATCACGCCCCTCTTTGGATTGAACAGGAAGGCGGACAATGGGAGCTGCGGCCTTGTGTTTGTGCGGCACTCTCACGTCAAGCTGCTCGCGGCGCGTTACACACGTGCTAGCTGCGGCCGCGATTACTCTTGGGTCGACTCTAAGCCACTCCAAGAACACGGCGATTGCCCAACGCAACCCTCACAGCGCTGAAGTGAAAAGGACTCGTCGTCGCGAGCTCAGGATCAATGTCCTGAAGGACGCTGTCCGTGCGAGAAAGAAGTACAGCAGCTCTGCATACAGGGTTACGAGTGGCGGTGAGAGGCCAAAGCACGAAAATCGTGACGCGATCAGTACCCAACAGGCCTTCATCAGTGACGATATGGACATCATCAGTATCGATGAGCTGACCGTCAGCGCTG
>CAZCNI010000399.1:0-2636 GCA_964499765.1 uncultured Polyangiaceae bacterium | reverse complement strand
CGAGTGGCATGCATTGTCACTGGGTCGGGTTCGCGAAGGCGAAGGTGCGGCATGCCATGTCGTTGGGCGGTGTCCTGGAACCCGATGCACCGGGTTGCACTGCCGCCGTGTCGAAAATCGAGGCCTCGGTCGGGCGTGGGGTTCCAGGGTTATCCTGAGGTGGGTGTCGTTCATGCGCGCGGTAACCGGAGTGGTTCTCCAACCATTCCTCGGCGTCATGGTTCTCCAACCACTCCTCAGCGTCGCCAGCGGACGAGATGGTTCCTCGGTGTCGTCGACTGGCGTCACTGCCAAATGCGGACAGGCGTATCTCCGCTCTTGCGCGCCGCAACGACATCAAAGCGTTGGAGGTACCTACAATTGGAGACGGTAGCCCACGTTGATGCCAAGGACGATGGTCGCCACTCGACCAATCAGCGATGCTTCGTCTCCCAGCACATCCCGCGCTGGAGTGCTCGGCAAGAACCAAAGTCCATAACGAACGCCCGCACCGACTGTCCATGATTCAGACAAGACCTTCGAGACGCCGGCAGCAAGCCCGAGCGTGTAACCCTCAGTGCGCATGGTGACTCCGCGGGGACCAACCACGTAGCGATCCGTCACTTCATTGTTCGTTGTGTACGTATCGCTAATCACGACCAAACCACCGGTGCCGCCAATCCAGCTTTCCCAGGCCGGTCCATGGAGCCAATACCAACGCGCTATCATTTCGGCTGTGAGATAACCGCGGCTGTGACCCCGAGAGATGCCAACCACGTCCAGTTTGGGCGCGTTAGCGACCGGGAAGAGCCCAATGGTGACTCCGGCACCGATCGCAAACACGGGGTCCGGGCGAAAGAGCTGCCAGAGCTCCAGCATTGGACTACTGTCGCCGCTGTTGCATCCAAAATGCAGCGCACGGTTGGTGCACACGCGAGCGTTGGGCAGCCCCAGTAGCCCGAGTCCGACTTCAGCTTTGCCGTGGAAGCTGCTGCGATCGAACGTGAGGGCTTCCTCTGTCTGTGCCTGGGCTTGGGATGGACTTGCCAGAATCGCCGCTACCGTGAGGGCCAAGAGTAATCGTAGCCCGAGATTCATGAAGACCTCGTATCCACCTTGTTCTCGGTGGATGAGCGTGGCGCAGCAAGTGGCTTCTGGTTCAAGCTAGTGGCAGTCTGCCACAGGTCAGTGCCGGGCTCGCAACTTTCAATCGCAATCAGACTCTGCTCGGCTGCAGCACGCAGGGCTTGAGCAAATGCCGAAGCATTGGTGGCACGTCGGTCAGGGGATTTGTTCAAGTTGGCCATGATGGTAGCCGCAATGAGTGGTGGTACTTCACCCAGCCTGGGTGTCTGCTGCAGTGGTGCTGGCTCGCGCTCGATTTGCTTCATCAGCACGCCAATGGGGGATGCGTCAACGAACGGCGGTTGCCCCATCAGGCACTCATAGGCGATGATGGCCAATGAATAGACGTCACTTTGCGCTGTTGCCGGCTGACCGCGCGCTCCCTCGGGTGACAAATAGTTGGGCGTGCCGAGTACGGCTCCCGTGTGCGTCAAGGGGAGTTCCGTTGGCTCGCAGATACGCGCTAGGCCGAAATCCAAAACGCGCAGTCGACTTGTCCCGCATGGGTCGCGAACCAGCATCAGATTCTCTGGTTTGAGGTCGCGGTGCACGATCCCCACCTGATGTGCAGCGGCTACGGCATCCGCTGCAGCGATGAGGATCCCTATGATTTCCGGGAGCAGCAAGGTATCTTGTTCGATTGCCGTTCGCAGCGTCGCGCCGTCCACGAACTCATAGACAATGAACGTTTCGGCGTGTGTCGGCGGGCTATCGGGCAACTCGCCCGTCATGAGTACGGGCACCACAGCGGGGTGTATGATGCGCGCCGCAATTCGGGCTTCTCGATGAAAGCGAGCGCGCATTTCCCGTGACGAGAGGAAATCCCGGTGCATGATCTTTATGGCGACCGATCGTTCAATCCCCGCTTGTGTTGCACGAAATACGTGCGCCGAAGCACCAGTGCCGACCAGGGCATCGATCGTAAATACGTCTGCGATCTTGAGCCCAACGTACTGTTTGGCACTGTCAGAATCGGGAGGCACTGAATCGCTGCTCATGAATGGTGTTCGACTGGTTAGGCGCTCGGCCGTTCGGTCACCGGCGTTCGGGTTGGTGAGTGAAACAAGGCGATGTGTCGTAGGCAACGACCTGCTAGGCTGCGCCGCCCGTGATCGCAGAACCGTTCAACTTCGTTGCGATGATCCATTACTTCACGGCCCAGTCTAGCTGCGCGCCACTGGTAGGGCTCTGCGGAATTTCGTCTTGGGACACCTTACCGGGCAAAGGTCACGGCGCATGAAGAAACAAGCGTCGGCCTCAAAGCCTGCACAGCGTAAGGCTGCAGCGTCTCCGAATCCCGAAGGGATCACGGAGAGCGTTGTTGGCGAAGGTGCAGAGCTTCATCTGCAGCTGCCCGGCTTTGAAGGTCCATTCGATCTGCTGCTTCACCTCATTGAAGAACATGAGCTCGACATACTGAATATCCCTGTTGCTTTCGTGACCGAACGCTACCTGCACTATCTCGCGCTGATGCAGGAGCTGAACATCGATGTTGCCAGCGACTACCTCGTGATGGCTGCGACTCTGGCGCA
>CAZCNI010000398.1:0-2639 GCA_964499765.1 uncultured Polyangiaceae bacterium | reverse complement strand
GGCACGTGGCTGCCAACAAGAAAGCCGCAGAAAACACGGTGTCCGATAGCGATGACACCGTGAGCCACTAGACTTTTTCGGACAAATGCCCGCATTTCGCAAAATAGCAGGGAACGCAAAGCGTTGGCAGGCGGAAAGACGCGGCTGTCGCGGATGAAAAGAAGAAATTTGAAAGTCGTTCCTGTGCCGTATACCTGAACATCCGATCACCTGCTCAAAATATCCGTAACATTTCGTTTCATCTGTCAGGAATGGATGGTAGCGAATGGCGCGTCGGTTCCGCCGGTTCCGCCACAAACAGCGGTTTGCGCGAAGACCGCGGCACAGCCGCTCGCGCTGGAAGCCACTTACCATGAGCAAACGTGTTCCTGTTGTACGCCGCAAAGCGGCCAAACAAGTCCCCCATCGCACCGCCCCAACGAGCAAAAAAGCAAAGCGAGCAGAAGTAGCTCACTCACCTGCCAAGAAGACAACTGAGACACGAACTCAACGTGCCGGCAGCAAGAAATCTAGCTCGAAAAAAGTCGCAACAAAACATTCAAAGTCGATTGGCAGCGCAGCCCCCGCGCGCAAGAAGAAGGCAAACGTCAAGACTCTGCCAGCTGCCAAGCGGGTGGCAAAGACTGCCGCAAAAGCGCGTTCAATGGCAGGCTCGTCGGTTGCCAAGCGACCCTTGAACGTCAAGGCCAAGGCTAGGCCAGAGACCAGAACATCGATACCTCCAAAGACGACCGTAAAGCCAGTGCCGCCAAAGCTCACTCGGCCGAAAGCAGTCACTGCACCGATATCGCGAGTCGAACCAGTCACCCCACGCTCCGTAGCTCCGCCAATCGCGATTGAGCCAAAGCCGGTCCCTAAAGTTCGCAGTCGCAATGCACAGAAAGTGGCTGCAAGAGGCGCCTACGTGTCACCCGCTCAACGCGTACTCGAAGCCCAGCAAGCTGTGCAGGGGCGCATGCGTAGAGCGCAGATACAAAGGGAAGAAGCCGAGCGCAAAACAGAACCATCCGCCGCCTCCGAGCCTCAGTCAAATGCCGAATCTGACACGACAAGCTCCGAGATGCGACCAAGCACCGCCTTTGTGCGCAGAGGTCGTCTGAGTCCGCGGGATCCAAATTCGAGTCCACTATCGGAGCCAGGTGCAGCCACCGTTATTGCCCCAGGCTCGTTCGATCTCGAGTGGCGAAAGATTGAACGGGTTGCGCGCCAGATTTCGGTGTCGCTCAAGCGGGACCTTGTCCAGGGTTGGCTAGAACCCTGGCTGAACGGGAAAGACACGTTGGCGCTAATTCAATCAGCGTTGGACAGTGGCACCCCCTATTTCGTCGCAACCCAGGCGATGGAACGAAAAACGCTGCTCATTGAACGTTCTCAGAACGAGGCGATCGAGATTGCACAACGCTTTACTCGCTTGGGTCTCAATGTTTGGTCGCTCACGAGTTCCGAGGTGGAGCGAAAGGAAACCCTGGGTCATTTTGCTGCAGCCCAGGCGGGCACTTTGGTGGTACCGCTATCGCTCTTTGATGACGATGACGTCATGGCCGAGCTGCAGCAGCTCAAACTGACGGGCCTGGTGGCGGAAGAGGCCCAGCGCATCTCGGAGCTCTCTTTCGATTTCGATATCGCCTACGATCGAATACCCAACGTCGTGAATCGCCTTGGCAGGCTACCTACGTTGGCGATTCTTCGATCCGCACCGCCCAGCGTACGCACGGATTTGCCGCATCGGCTCGGCCTACGGAATGCGCAGCGCGTGGATCTGCAGCCCCTGCCCGACACGATCGCACTGGAGGTGCCAGTTGTCGATGTTCCTCACCGTGGCGGCACTTTGCTGGAGCGACTGAGTCAAGCATCACCCCCCGTCATGGTGTTGTGTTCTGCTCCTGAGGAAGTCGATGAGGTGGTCGAGGTTCTGGGACGCGCATCCGCGAACTTTCGGGGCTCTGCGGCACTCGCAGCTGTGGGTATGGGGCACATTGCGCCCTCCACCAGAAGCACTGGACCTGCCGTCACGGTCGGGATTAGTGGCATGCCTTCCAGTCGCGATCCTCTTCCAAAGACGATCATCCACTATCGAGCACCCACGTCGCTCGAGCAATATGCGCGTGACCTCGGGCGACTTGACGCGACACAAGCGGACGCGTCAGCGATCGTTCTTGCATCCACCGAAGATGAAGCCAATCTGCGTCAGTGGTTGGAGCGCCAACGGCCGCGACCCGAAGAGCTGATTCAAGTAGCGACGCTGGTCAGCCAACACGCCGGACCAGGCAAGATGGCGCTGGTCGACACGCTCATTGCCTCGAGCGGCATAGGCCGCACTCGGCTTGAATCCTTGCTGTCAATCCTAGGCAGTGCGGGTTGGGTTGAACACAAGGTGGACTGGGTTCGAATTCCAGAGCACTGCACGGATCTGCCGGATCGAGCCCGAGCGTTAGCTGCCCGTCTGAAATCGCTGCGCGAGCGCGACCACCAACGCATGCGTTCCGTTTCGGCGTATGTCATTGGTCGCAATTGTCGTCATGAGTCGATGCGGCGCCACTTTGGAACTGCCGCTCAGCGCCCCTGCGGCGTCTGCGACAATTGTCGAACCAAGGCAACGCATGCAGCTGCCAATGGCGGCGCACCGCCAAGCGAGCCGA
>CAZCNI010000397.1:0-2647 GCA_964499765.1 uncultured Polyangiaceae bacterium | reverse complement strand
AGTATTAAGGGTATTAAAATTGATTATTATTCACAAGATTCTCAAATTCGCCTGATGGGGCACGACCCAATCAATCTGCTCGGGAGACAGTCCAGCAAGCTGCATACAGGCCTGCGAAGCGCTGGTAAGCCGGCGCACCGCAACCTTGAACACTTCCTGACCATTCATGAAGACCTTGTTCCGACGTGCGTCGAGCCCCTCGTGAGTGAGCGGCTCCTTACTTCCACCAGCTGGTATTTGAAGCATGTCCGACTGAGTCCCGTCGGTACTAATGTTGGTGCTGAGCAACAGTCCGTCATCTGCGTTCTCGACGCAGCTCAAGATTGCCGCGCCAGCGCCATCCCCAAAAAGAACACAAGTGTTTCGGTCATCGAAGTTTGTGATCCTGGTTAGCGTCTCGACACCGATAACTAGCACGTTGCGTGCCGCACCCGAGCGAATGAACGAGTCGCCGGTCGATAATGCAAAAATGAAACCCGCACAGGCGGCTGCAACATCGAACGCGGGTATCTCGCGACACCCCAACTTGCGCTGAATGAACACAGCACAAGCAGGAAGTGGCATATCCCCGGTGATGGTGCCCACGATAATCATATCGAGGTCCTCGGGGTTCATTTGTGCGGCGGCAAGAGCGCGACGTGCGGCTTCGGCCGCCATGTCGCTACTTGTTTCACCCTCTGCCGCGTAGCGTCGTTCGCGAATGCCGACACGCTTGCGAATCCATTCGTCCGATGTGTCGACGAACTTAGCCAGGTCGTCATTAGTCACGACCCGAGCAGGAACATACGAACCTGTGCCTTTGATGCGACTTCTTGGCCAGGAGTCGATAGTATTAGACATAGTGCAATTTACTCAACGAGCCTTGAACTTCGTTGGCAGCATGGGCACGCGTGCCCGGCACTTGATCGACTCAAAAGCCCTGCCGCCGACGTCACTCGAGTAGCAAGAACTGATTCAATTCTCACCAAATGGTTACGAAAAATATTCGCCCAAGTGGTTAGCTCTCAGCGGTCTTGGCTGGCTTTACTTCTCTGCCCTTGTATTGGCCGCACGCAGGACAGACGCGATGCGAAATCATTGGGGCAGAGCAGTTAGGACAAGGGACAACATTGGGTGCCACAACTTTGTCGTGTTGTGAGCGCCGCATATCACGTTTGCTGCTCGACTTGCGTCGCTTGGGAACTGCCACCTGGCTCTACTCCTTCTCGTGCTTCAACCGAACCGCAACTGCCGCAAGCGGAGCCAAACGCGGGTCGATCTGCTTTCCGGCATCTGCAATAGCATCTTCCGGTGGCGCGGGGATAGCGGGCTTATCCTGCGCGCGCAAGTCGGATCTCATGGGCGCCATGGGAAGTTCGAGAATGATGTACTCCCTCACGAAGTTGTCGAGCACGATTTCAGTACCCGCATAGACGTCTTCCGCGGCTTCTTCTGCGGAGATCTCTCGCTCTTTGGTCGCCCGGTCTACTTCGGCCTTGTGACCTTTTGCCGCGAATCCACCCGGTGACTGCTCCGATTTTTTTCTACCTTTCTTGCGCTGAGGGGACGCGATTGCGCCGCAAGCCGGCGACAGCACGAGCATCAGCTCGGCATCGACGTCAACCTCCACCGGGTCCAACGTGCGAGCACAAGGCATCGAAAGCGGCGCCGTAATGCGTCCGCGTACGACGACTCGCATCCCATTTTTGGATATGGTTGCGTCCACGCTACCCTCACCGCGACTCGTTGCTTCCGTGTCGCGCAGAGCGTCGTTGAGCCATTTCTGATCGAGCACCCAGGTCTTTTGCCTAGGACCCTTCTCAAGGTCAGCCAGCAGAACAATGAGGGAATTCACGTTAGATCGGCGCAAAGGCTATCGTAGCCGAGCTCGAAGCGCAAACGAGAACCAACCCCCCCGCCGTCAGGTAGCGTCTTCATGGTGAAAATATTGCGGAGAGGCAACGGTAACGCCGTATTGCAGAAACTATGTGGGCAGTTTCGCCTTTGGCCGTGATAAGGGACGGCATGCCTGGGGCGAAGTGGTCAACAAGACATCGCACGGCTGCTTGGTCCGCCGCCATTTATGTATTCGTAACCATTGTGTACGCGCTGTGCGCCGCACCAGAAACGTGGAGCGGGCACACTCGATACAATCACTTCGCGTGGCTCGCGGACGCCTTCTTGCACGGACGTTCGTATCTAGCGGGTCAGCCTCCGATCTACGCCGGGGGCAACGATTTCGCCCGCTTCGAAGGTCGGTGGTACGTCGTCTTTCCTCCATTTCCAGCACTGCTACTCATGCCGCTGGTAGCTATTTCGAGAAGCGTCGACACGGTGCGAGATGGGGCATTCTTCGTGCTGCTAGCAGGACTCGCCCCTGTAGCTCAGTTCTGGACGCTCGAACGGCTAAGCAAACTGAACGTCATCGCCCTGAGTGAGCGAGCCAGACTCTCTCTATCGCTGTCGTTTGCCCTAGGCTCAGTCTACTTCTTTACCGCAGTCCAGGGCACGGTCTGGTTTGCGGCCCACGTGGTATCCGCATCGGCGCTGTCGCTGTACTTGGCAGCCTCGATTGGAGCCAAGTACCCTACCCTCGCGGGACTAGCCCTATTCGCGGTGATCGGAACGCGAACCCATCTTGGCGTCGCGGGGATATTTTTTGCCATGG
>CAZCNI010000396.1:0-2648 GCA_964499765.1 uncultured Polyangiaceae bacterium | reverse complement strand
CACCAAAGGCGTCTGCCAACCCAAAGTTCAGGCAAATGCTCTTTGCGTGCCCGATATGCAAGTAGCCGTTGGGCTCCGGCGGAAAGCGAGTGGCGATACGGCCCTGCGCCTTGCCTTGCTGGACGTCCGCCTGCACGAGCTCGCGTACGAAGTTGGTTGCCGCGGTGGTGGAGTGTATGTCGACGGAACGCTCGCTCATTGCGCCGCTGATATGCTCCGAAAGTGGACCGCCTGCAACCGAGCAAACGGGCCAGGAGTCAGGGATGCCCGGAGGGAGGCCGAGTTAGCTCTTGCCCTGACGGATTTGCACTGCGGCGGCGTGGGCCGTCAGGCCTTCACGTTCTGCAAATGCCATGATTGCCGCAGAATCCTCTGTCAGGGATGTTGCATCATAGCGGATGATACTGGATGATTTGATGAAGTCGTTTGCGGAGAGCGGGCTAAAGAACCGAGCCGTGCCGCCTGTGGGCAGCACGTGCGACGGACCAGCAAAGTAATCGCCCACCGGCACGGGTGTATGGGGCCCAATGAATAGGGCACCGGCGTTGCGAATCCGCTCGAGGCATCGGGCATCTTGCCGTGTCTGAATTTGTAGATGCTCGGTGGCAAATTGGTTGGCGAGATCACAGGCTGCATCCAGGTCCGGGGTGACAAGGATCGCGCTGTAGCGCGATAACGCCGCCAATATGGCGTCTCTGCGTGTCAACTGCGCAGACTGCACTTCAAGTGCCTGCAAGACCCCTTCAGCTAGCCTTAGGGAAGGTGTTGCCAGAATGGACGTACCAGGATCGTGTTCCGCCTGCGCCAAGAGATCGGCGGCAACCCAATCTGCGCGGGCAGAATCGTCGGCTACGATAAAGACTTCACTGGGGCCGGCGATTGAATCGATACCGACCCGACCGAACATTTGTCGCTTCGCCTCAGCCACAAAGGCGTTGCCCGGACCTACGATCTTGTCCACGGCCGCAACGTGTGGGGTCCCAAGCGCAAGTGCCGCAATGGCGACGGCACCTCCAAGGCGGTAAACTTCCCGAATACCCAGCTCGGCCGCGATGGCAAGCACGATCGGGCTGATTTCACCCCCCGTCGGCGGACTTACCATTACGATTTCACGCACCTTGGCAACCTGGGCGGGCACGGCCGTCATGAGCACCGTGGATGGGTACACGGCGCGACCGCCAGGAACGTAGATACCTACCCGACTTATCGGGGTGTAGCGAACGCCCAAGACGCGGCCGCCTCGTGTAAGCGGCTCGGGCGCTCTGACCAGAATGTGCTCCTGGTACGCGCGAATGTTTGCGATCACTCCCCGCAGTAAAGTGAGAAACTCAGGGTCGCAGTCGTCGCGCGCCCGTTGAATCACATCGTCCGGCACGCGCAGCGTCTCTTCCGTTAGTGTAACGTGATCGAACTTCTGCGTGAGTTCCAACAAGGCTTGGTCGCCCCGCTGCGTGACGTCCTCAATGACGCCTCTCACGATGGCAGGTACGTCCAGGGGATCCTTTTCAGCCCGAGAAACGAGTCCGCCCCTCTGCAGTTGTGTGCGCAGGGCCTGCACTTTGGCGGGGTAGTTGGGATCAGTATGGCGAATCAAGCGGACCGGACTCATAGCGCGACTACTTTGTCCGGTCTTTGCAGCAGGTCCAGTTGATTTGCGACGAGGGATCAAAATGGCGGGGGTTACCGACGGGGACGTTTAGGGGGAGCCCGGGGGCAGGGTGCGTGCTGGTTAGCGGCCTGCACGATTGCGTCCTCTTCGAAGACGCGGTACGAATCGGGCTCAGGTCGTGCATTCTAGAAAACGAATACTGTTGGTGCGGCCCAGATCACCCAATGAGCGGTTTGGGCTAGGGCCATTCTTTCGGGTCGAGCCTCTCGGCCTCGAATACGTCGCTGCCGCGCTTGAAGCTTCCCAGCACACGGTTCGAATCGTCGACGAACGTTTTGCTGCGCCTTTGAACCGAATCGTCACGGAGTTTCACCCCGATGTCGTTGGCGTGAGCTGTATGCATACGGTTGATATCCCCACGACGCTTGCGGCAGCAACGGTTACAAAGCAAGTTCTGCCGCAGGCGCGTGTCGTTCTGGGGGGGCATGTGGTTGCGCTCTATCCCGAACCTTTCTTCGAGGCCGACGTCGATGCGTTGTGCACGGTGGACGGGGAACTGGCATTCCCACAGTATATCGACATGCTCGGCCGTCAGCAGTCTGTTGGCCAACCGGGTTTTTGGACCCGTTGCAGTCCCGGGCGTGGGCGGTCGCACTTTTGCCACACTGCCTGGACTAACCAAGAGGACGAATTGAGAGCCGTGCCGCTGCCAGCACGACATCTGGTGGAGGAATTCCGTCGCCACTACTTGTGCGTACACAAGCAACCGATTTGGGCCATTGAGACTGCTCGCGGCTGTCCCTACCGCTGTAGTTTTTGTTCGACCTCACTGCGACATGCGCGTCAACATCGTTTGCGCGATGTCGCGCCCGTGGTCGCAGACTTCCAGCGAACGGGAGACAATGTCTTCATCGTCGACGATCTGTTCTTCTCGCCGACTAGCTACAGTTCAGCAGTTGCCGACGCGCTGCTGGGATGCGGCGTACGCAAATCATGGTTGTTGGTTCAGACACGCCTTGACACGATTGCGCGTAATCCG
>CAZCNI010000395.1:0-2650 GCA_964499765.1 uncultured Polyangiaceae bacterium | reverse complement strand
GGTCCCGTTCTTCCAGTTCGCATTGGCAGTAAAGTTGCGCGGTGGCGGATTGAGTCCCTTGCCGCCCGGCCCATCCCCCTGCCCTTGGGCACCATGACACGTTACACAATTCTGCTCGAATAGTACTTTGCCACGCGCCAGCAATTCCGATGTCGGTTCCATCACCGTCTTCGGATCGATCGGCGGAATTAGCTGTTTCCGCGACGGCAAGTAGTCGGTCGGGTCAAGCCAACCGAAATCACCCTGCACGGGCTGTATCGCAATGGTGTCCGAAGTATGGGCCTGGTAGCGCATTCCCGGAACAATCATGAATCCGAAGAATACGGCAATGGCAATGAAACCCAGGACCGCCAGTAACGCAGACATCAAGCGCTTAAACTCTTGCGGTGAAACGTACTGCTCAATCACAGGTGAAACTCCAGTCCCTCGCGCAAGAATGGATCCCCCACGGGCAAGTCTTGCCCCCAAGCGAGGGTTCTGCGAACCCAGAGCACACTGCCACTGATGAACAGAAGGGCGAAACTGACTTCAGGCCAGGAAAACAGTGGACGGTGGGAAATGCTTGGAAAAATTAGCCAATAGACGTCCAGCATGTGGGCGCACAACATGATGATAGCGACCCGTCGAAGCGTAGACTCACGGCTCTTTGAATCGCGTGTGGAAAGAGCAAAGAACGGCACCACGAAGTGTATGATGGCCAACGCCACCGTAACGGCGTGCCAGCCACCGGCAAGTCGATCGTGGTACCAATTGACCTCGTCCGGCAGATTCGCATACCACATCAGCATGTATTGCGCGAAAGCGATGTAGGACCAAAATACGGTAAACGCGAAGATGAACGTACCTAGACTATAGAGGTGGTCATTACGTACTTCCGTCAGCCGCTGCTGCTGCTTGAGAAACAACAGGGCAAGAACCGTTGATGAAAGTGCCGCGAGAAAACCGCCGGCAAAGAGATAGACACCAAAGATGTCGCTGTACCACTCTGGCACCAACCCCGCGATCCAATCGAACGCTACCGCAGTTATACTGAACGCGAACAGGATCATGAAACCCGGCGCGAACCGCTTGGCTCGGGCGCTGAATTGAGGATCTTTGGTTTGGTCTTGGCGGATCGATCCGCGAACCAGCAGCCACAAGGAACCGAGGCTTACCGCTAGAACCACTGCGGTACGCACCGAGAACCAGGGCAGACTCAGCCAAACGGCTTTGCCCGCAAGGATCTTGTTATGTGCCGCTTCCGGTCGCGTCCCTGGATAGAGGACATGCGCTGCAAGCAGGCCCAGGAGGCCAATCGGCGCAACCGGGAGCAGCAAAGTCGCCAACCGCTCTGGCACGCGCCGGATCGGAATGCTCCAGCGAGCGGATACCAGATGCTGAAGAGCAACGATGAATAGATTTCCGATTGCAATCGTGAATAACAGAACGAACCAATATACCCAGTTTGCCCAAAATCTCTCGTGATCAACCAGGCGATATGACAGCACAACGCCTACGGCGCCCAGCGACATTCCTAGCACGAGCAGCGGCGGTTGTTTGGAAGTCGAGTCAGTCATAGTGCTCATCCATCGAAGTCATTGGACGTCTCGATCCATAGCGTGCTGCGCTCGTTGCAGAGCCCGTATGTAGTGCACGATGGACCAGCGCTGATCGACAGTAAGGTCGGCAGCTTGGCTTGGCATTGCGTTCTTGCCGTTGACGATGACCCAGTAAATCTTCCCATCCGGGTAGTCACGAAACTGCTGAGCCTGCAGGTTGGCAGGTTTGCCACCATACGCCGCCGTGAGGCTTCCAATGCCCGTCGCAAGCGCGCCGTGACACACGGCACATCGCTCGGTGAATTTTTGTTTGCCAACTTCGAGCACTTCCCGTGTGCGAGCCAGCGGATTGACTAGACTTGCCGCCTGTTCTTGACTCGCGACGAAAGAGGGCATGAATCCCCGCGCCACGGTGCCTGGAACCGGCATGCGCATACTGCGTCCATCGCCAAAGAAGGAGCTCGATTGTTGCGGGTCAACGCGGGGCTGCACCAGCATGTGCGACATCGGAGGCAAAACCGGGAACAGCTTGATTACCCAGTACATGAGAACCCCGGAAACGAGACACGACACAGCGATGCCCCCAAGCGCGCGCAGTACGAACGTACTGGTCAAGAACGGGCTAGGCTTGGGCTCTCTGACGATTTCAATCGTTGTCGCACCGGCATCCCTGAGGGCAGCTTCAGCGACTTGCTCATCCAGCTCTTCCTTGCTGTCCGCGGCTGATTCGATCGCGATCGCATACTTATCTCGTGTAATCTTGGCAATCGACTTCGAGTTCAACACCGGATGGCCAAAGAACGGCAGGCGGTTCATCAGAAATAACATGCCAAGACCAGCGGTGAAGGTCGCAAACAGGACCGTCACCTCGAACATGATGGGCACGAAAGCTTCCCACGATGTTGGAGCCTTTCCGCCGGTTACAAGTGGGTAGTCGATAGCACTGATCCAATACTCGGCACCCAACGCGGTCAGCGCACCGACGATCCCCATCACCATGACCATGGCGCCGATTGGAGACCGTCTGTGGCCCAGAGCTTCGTCAATGCCGTGAATCGGGTAAGGGCTGTAGGCCTCTAATTGTCCCAGGTTCCTGGCTCTTAGGACACGGA
>CAZCNI010000394.1:0-2651 GCA_964499765.1 uncultured Polyangiaceae bacterium | reverse complement strand
GCATGCCAATCATCGAAATCTCCAATGTCGAAAAGACCTATCGCACCGGCGATGTCGACGTGCGCGCGTTGCGAGGGGTCTCCCTGTCCGTGGACATTGGCGAGTTCGTGGCGATTATGGGAGCGTCGGGCTCGGGCAAGTCTACGCTCATGAACATCATTGGTTGCCTCGACCGGCCGACAGCGGGCACCTACCATCTCACAGACCGTGAAGTGTCGAAACTGAATCGCAGCGAGTTGGCGGACGTTCGCAATCAAGTTCTGGGATTCGTATTTCAGAACTTCAACCTACTTTCGCGTACCAGTGCCCTCGAGAACGTCGAGCTGCCCCTGATCTACCGCGGAATGCGGAGCAAAGAACGGCATCGGCGTGCGTCTGCGGCGCTCGAGCGCGTGGGCCTTCAGGGGCGACTCGACCACACGCCGAGCCAACTTTCTGGCGGCCAGCAGCAGCGCGTTGCCATTGCCCGCGCTCTGGTGGGAGAGCCAAAAGTGGTGCTCGCAGACGAGCCCACCGGCAATCTCGATTCAACCACCAGCATCGAAGTGATGGTGCTGTTTCAGGAGCTCCAGCAAGCGGGCATCACCGTGGTGCTCGTGACTCACGAACCGGACATTGCGAACTTTGCGTCACGCGTCGTGGTCGTGCGCGATGGGCTCATTCGGTCGGATGAGCGCCAGCAAGCCAAAGATGCAAAGCTTGCGCTCGCCAACTACATTGCTGAAAATGCCAGGGGAGTAGCCGAGTGAATCCACTAGTCACGCTCAGAATTGCGTTGCGCGCCCTCCGGCGCAACACCATGCGTTCCTTTCTCACCACGCTCGGTATCATTATCGGGGTGGCTGCAGTCATTGCCATGATGGCGATCGGAGCCGGCGCTCGCGCGCAAGTGCAGGCCGCGTTTGCGGCGATGGGCACGAACCTACTCGTGTTGCTCCCTGGATCGACAACGGCGGGTGGGTCCCGCGGTGGTTTCGGGTCCATGCCCACTATCACTTGGGACGACCTGACCGCGATTACGACAGAAGTCCCGAGCGTAAAGGCCGCTGCCCCGAACCTGCGCTCCAGTCAATCGATTATCAGTGACGAGTACAACTGGACCACGAGCGTTACCGGGACCTCGCCCGAGTACTTTCAGATCCGCAATTGGCCCATCGACAGTGGCGCGGGTTTCACGCAGAGTGACGTTACTGCAGGAGCGAAATCAGTCGTTCTTGGTAAGACGGTCGTGGAGAAGCTGTTCGGCATGCGCGTTGACCCGGTAGGGCAAAGTGTGCGCATCGGAAATACCCCGTTCACGGTGGTTGGCGTGGCTGCAGCCAAAGGTCAATCATCGTCTGGTCAAGACTACGATGACGCGGCATTCATTCCTTACACTACCTTTGCGCGCCGCATTCAAGGTGGCTTGAGCAAATACCTATCCGGTATGGTCTACGTTCAGGCAGTCAGTACCGAGCAAACCATTCGTGCCATGCAAGACGTGACACAGTTGCTCAGAGATCGGCACAAGTTAGGGGAAGGGCAAGAGGACGATTTCTCGATCCGCAACATGAATGAAATTGCGGGTGCGCAACAGCAAGGGACCGACACCATGACCTCCTTGCTCGCGAGCGTGGCTGCGGTGTCCCTGCTCGTGGGTGGCATCGGTATCATGAACATCATGCTCGTCAGCGTTACCGAACGGACGCGGGAGATTGGCGTTCGCATGGCCATCGGTGCCAAGCCTCGCAGTATCCTGGCGCAGTTCCTGATCGAGGCCTTGGTGCTGTCCGTTGTCGGGGGCATTCTGGGCGTGGCCCTGGGCGTTGGCATTGCCCTGTGGCTCACCAGCAAGTTTCAGTGGCCCATTCAAATCCAGGTCAACGTCATCGCGCTGAGCGTTGGTTTTAGTGGATTGGTGGGTATCGTGTTTGGCCTGTTTCCCGCGCGCAAGGCGTCGCAGCTCGACCCGATTGATGCCCTTCACTACGAGTAAAATGCGCTTTGACGAACCCAGATGAGGGGCGTATTGTTCTCACCATGACACTGGGTCTACGCTGGATTTTTGGTTTCGGTATTCTGCTGACGGCCGTCGCATGTGGCGGGAGTACGCGGGAAGCTCGCTCGGCTGACGACGAAGAGGGATCGGGCAAGAAGAGCCACGATGACCCTTCATGGTACGACAATGGCTCCGAAGGGTCGGGCACTTCATCGACACCTGCTGACTCTTCCAGTTCCAGCGGTAGCAGTAGCAAGAAGAAAAAGAGCAAGCAGTCAGATAGTAGCGTTGCCGAGCCGACCTTCAAAGAGGGAGGCAGCGTGAACGACGCCGTCAATGCAATCCCTCAAGGCTATGAGCGCGTGACCATCGAGCAAGAGGCGTTGGACATGCCGTTGCTCAACCCCGAATTCTACAAGCCCTGCAAGCTGGGTGCTTCGCAGCACTTCGAAATCAAGTTTGCCGTCTGGGAGGGTCACGCCGTGGGTCTCGACATCAAGACCACACCCAACAACAAGAACGCGGAAACCTGCTTGCGCGGCCTGGTTAGCAAGAACGTCTGGCGAGACAAAGTTAAGTCTCTGAACATCAGCACAGTTACGTTCTGACGGCAGTTCTCCTAGTCCTACTGCCAGAGATTTCAATCACCCGCCCGCAAAGCCCGGTTGCGGCC
>CAZCNI010000393.1:0-2652 GCA_964499765.1 uncultured Polyangiaceae bacterium | reverse complement strand
CGCCCCGGCCAATTATCCAGATTCTTGGGCGAGCAGGCGCAAATCCCAAGTACCAACAGAAGGTTCATTCGCGAAGACAGGCACCCATGGTACCACGACACGCAAGGATGCTGCTCGACTCTGCTTCGGCCAAGTTGCGATCGTGCCTGCTGGTGGTCTGCGGCGCAGCCGCGCTCGGTTGCGGCCCCAATTCCAGCGCGAACCATCCCCAACAGCAGAGGTCGGACCTTTTGCCAGCGCCGCGCCAAAACAACGCCACTCGCGGGTGGATCGGCATTCTGGTAGCGGGGGTTGCTGATAGCGGCTCCGGCATTCAGGTAATGGGCGTAGTCCCCGACTCCCCTGCCGCATCCGCGGGCATAGCCGCCGGGGACCTCTTGCTGGGCACCAATGAACGTACGTTTGACGGCCCGGATGCCTTGGTCGCTCTTATCCGATCGAGCGCACCGGGTAGCGTACTGCGCTTCAAAGGTCGGCGGACTGGGGCAACCAGGACATTCGAAGTCAGCGTAGAGCCCGCGCCCGATGAGAACACGGTGCTCGAGCGCATATTCGTGGGCCGCCCAGCGCCCTCACTGGATGGTGTAGTTGGGGTGAGTGACGCGGCAGCGCCCAGCTGGCTGCAGCTGCGAGGGCGGGTCGTAGTCCTCGACTTCTGGGCTCCGTGGTGCGGGGTGTGCCACGTGGTCGCGGACGATTTGAATCGCTGGCAGCACGAGTTCGGCGAGCGGCTACAGGTGGTCGGCATTGCTGCCGGAACTGTCAAAGACGTTTCGAGACTCGCCCCGCAGTTCCACATGGAATACCTAGTCGCGGCTGACCCGAGTGAGGCAGTCTCCACAGCGTTTAGCGCTTCTGCGGTGCCGTTGGTGGTCGTCGTGGATGCAGCGGGCGTCGTGCGCGCAATCACTTTAGGCTACTCGTCCGCGCGAATGTCAGCAATGAAGAATATCGTAGCGCAATTGGTGTCTCAGCAATGAAGTCAAGTGATCTCGATCTCACGATTCAACAAGTGTTGGCCGGAGGCCAGCCCAAGTATCACGAAAAAAACTCATCCAGTGGCAAGCTGTTCGCTCGCCAACGACTACTTCGATTGCTCGATGGTCCTTCGATGACGCCGAGGAATGGTAGAGGGACCGCCATTCCTCAATGTCATGATGCGAGCTTCGTGGAAGATGGTCTGCTCGCCAATGTCACGGCAGGGGAACTGCCGGCAGATGGCGTGATCACCGGCGTGGGTCGGATTGCGGGACGTACTGTCGCAATCATGGCCAATGATTCGACGGTGAAGGCAGGGTCATGGGGGCAACGGACAGTAGAAAAGATCCTGCGAATCCAAGAAACCGCACTGCGCGAGGCAATTCCGTTGCTGTATTTGGTCGACTCGGCGGGTGCACGCATCACCGATCAGGTGGATCTGTTTCCGGGGCGGCGTGGGGCGGGGCGCATCTTCTACAACCAGGTGGCGCTTAGCGGAGTCGTGCCACAAATCTGTCTGCTGTTTGGACCTTCTGCTGCGGGGGGCGCGTATATTCCAGCGTTCTGCGATATCGTGGTGATGGTGGACGGCAATGCAAGCATGTACCTGGGCTCGCCGAGAATGGCCGAAATGGTCACCGGCGAGCGAGTGTCGCTGGAGGACATGGGCGGGGCAAAGATGCATACCAGCGTTTCCGGTTGCGCTGATGTCTTGGTCACCAGTGAATCCGAAGCGCTCGACTTCGCAAAACGCTATCTTTCGTACTTTCCTTCGAATGCAGGGCAACTGCCGCCCGCGGCTGATGCCGCTGACGCGGCGAGCGCCTGCGCGGACCTCGAGTCCATTGTGGTAGCCGACGAAACCAAGCCGTTTGACATGCGACGAGTGATCGACACCATCATCGATCAGGGAAGCCTGGTCGAGCTCAAGAGTCGATTCGCCCGTGAGCTCATCACGGGTCTCGCGCGCATTCAAGGCAAGGTCATCGGCGTGGTTGCCAACCAGCCACAACACCTGGGTGGCGTCTTATTCACCGACAGTGCCGACAAGGCCGCTCGTTTCATTGCGCTGTGCGACGCATTCAACATTCCGCTGCTATTCCTAGCCGATGTACCGGGCTTCATGATCGGCTCCAAGGTGGAACGCCAGGGCATCATTCGCTCAGGCGCCAAAATGATCGCGGCCGTGAGCGAGGCCACGGTCCCAAAGCTCAGCATCATCGTGCGCAAGGCGTACGGAGCTGGGCTCTACGCCATGTGCGGTCCAGCTTTCGACCCGTTAGCGTGCCTGGCTCTGCCGACGGCAAGCATTGCCGTCATGGGCCCCCAAGCTGCGGTCAATGCTGTCTACTACAACAAGCTGCAGGAAGTGCCCGAGGGCGCGGAGCGTGACGCTTTGGTCAAGAAGCTGCGCGACGAGTACCGACGCGATATCGACATTCTCAAGCTTGCCAGCAATCTGGTCGTGGACGGCGTGCTGCCCTTCGACCGCTTGCGCGATGAGATTCACGCGCGTTTTTCGAGCGCACAAACGGAGCCGGTGGCTCGGCGTCAACGCAAACACCTTGTCATGCCGATGTGAGGAGCACTTCATGCGGAACCCATTGCGAACCTTTCTTTTGTCAGCAGCCTCGTTGTGCATTGCTGGCTACACGGCGGAGGCTCATGCACAGC
>CAZCNI010000392.1:0-2654 GCA_964499765.1 uncultured Polyangiaceae bacterium | reverse complement strand
GCGTCGTGTGAGAGACGCTGAAGACGAGGTTCGGAATCCGCTGCATCAGTTGTCCGGTAAGTGTGGTTTTGCCTGCGCCTGAAGGGGAAGAGACGATGAATATCAGAGGAGAACTATTCGACATTCTGCACCTGCTCGCGCATTCGTTCGGTTTCCGTTTTGAGTTCCACGACCATCAGAGAGAGGTCCGAATCTTGGCACTTCGCGCCTAACGTATTGGCTTCGCGAGCGATCTCCTGCAGAAGAAAATCAAGCCTGCGTCCAACTGGGTCGCTTGCGTCTAGATAAGAAGCGAAGTGATCCAAGTGGCTTACCAGACGAGATAGCTCTTCCGTGGCGTCCGTGTGGTCTGCCAGGAGTGCGACTTCTTGCTCAAGGCGGGCTTCGTCCAAGTGAGTGCTAGTCTCCGAAAGCAAGCGATTCAATCGCTCTCGCAACTTCATTCGGTAGTTTTCCGCCATGTGCGATGACTTTTCGCTACAGGTGTGGACGAGCTCTGTTGCCTGTACCACGTGCGTTTTGAGCAACTCCCTTAGGCAGCTGCCTTCGCGTTTCCGCATCGCATCCAGTGCCTTGATTGCCGACAGCATTGATTCGGAGATCGCTTGGCGCAGTTCTCGGTCACGATTGGGATCCAGCGAGACGAAGATCCCCGGCGCGGCAAGTAGCGAGGCAATAGGGACAGTCGAGTTTGGATCCAGTTCGTCGCGCAGAGCACACACCGACGAGTAGACTTGACGTAACCGATCAACGGCGACGGGAGGTGCGTGCTGCTCACTCCCGTGGACCCGAACATTTACGTCAAAGCGTCCTCGCCCCAAATGCTGTCGCGCAAGCTGCTCGACGTAGAACGCGTGCTCGGCAAATTCTGGCGCAAGCCGCACGCGAACGTCGCAATATCGATGGTTTACGCTCCGTATTTCCACAGATACTTGCGCGGCGCCGACGGTCCATTCTCCAAGTCCAAACCCGGTCATGCTGCGCATAACACCCGCACCCATGCCGAAAGCATTCAACCGACCCCGCTAAAGGCCTTTGCGACGCCGGATGTCTTCCAGCATGCGTTGGTATTCAACTTCCCAGAGTGTCGAACCCTCTTTGACGTGTTTCAACTGGTTCTTGACCTCGGCATGGAGCTCGTCGTCAAGTTGTGCGTGCTTGCGCAGAGGATCTCTCATCTTGCGGCGCAAGGTAACGTCATCGGCGAATATTTCATCGACACTCTGAGAGTGCATCAGCATCTCAATCAACTGATCCAGGACATAGTCAATGGCTTCGTCACCGATCTTGATGCCGCGCTCTTGCGCCACCAGACGTCGTATGCGGGACAGGTCGGTTGGAGGTAGACCTCGCGCAGCGAGTACCTCTTTTGCCCGTTCGACTATCTGTTGTTCATCGCGAACGTACTGTTCCAATACAGCCTGTACGTCGGCACGGACTTCGCTTGGGTTGTCTGATTCAACGTCGCCTTGGACCAGTAGACTGTCTACGATTTGCTTGGCGAGATCAGGAATTTTGGCACTGTGGAGCCGCATCGCGGGCCATTGGTAGCCCCGAGTGCAGTCAAACACCAGCCCAAAGTTAAGCTAACGACGTCGGTTGGCAGCTGGCGGTGACTGCTCTGGGCGTGTTCCCAACTGAAGTCTACGGAAAACAGCCTCTTTCTGGCGCCGTTTGTAGGCTTCATGACTCGCATCGCCCGACTCATTGGCCGCTTCTGTTTCCGCATCTAGCAATTGAAATTCGCACAACATGTACACGACTGGCCCCAGTGATTCTGAACCGGCTGGCGCAAGTTCTGCCAGATGCGGTGGCACTCGAATCGGTACGTCAGTGACGAAGTGAATCACTCGATACGAGGAAGCACTGAATCGATTGTCCGTAGGAGTGAGTTCGTCGTCTACTTGTTCTTGGAAGCGATCAATCATTTTGCGAAGGTGTCCAACACCTTCGCAGTAGTTGCGAAAATGAAAAATTGTATTCGTACTCTCGCCTGGAACTATGTACGTGAAGGGGAAGAGTTGTTCCGTCAAATAGAGAAGCACCGGTAGAAGATGTTCCCGATTCCGAGTGACGATTCTGAACCGCAGCTTGTCGTAGAGCTGCGCTGCGGTAGCGCTTCGTTTGGAGAGCAACTTCGTGTACGTCGAGTCGAGGTTCTTTCGGCCACCGATGAACTCAGTAATGGGAAACCCTTCGCTGAGCATGGTGCCAACTACTCGATAGACCTTTTCTTCGACAAGGTGAAACAGATCTCGGTCGCTCACCGGAAGCCGGAAGAGCAACTCCCTGCCAGCCAGGTGGTGAATAATCTGCATGGTCTTCAGGACCGTGCAGGCCGCAACCTGACGCTGACCCCGCCCACTGGCGGCCATTAGTAGATCTTCGATGGGCGCCTTTTCGAGTGGCTGAGGAACACTAAATTGAAAGTGTCTGCGCAGATACTCGATGGCCTCTTTGCGTATGTGATTGACGAAATGTGCGTCAGCAGCTTGGTCGAGATGCAGTTCGTGATTGCGGATGAACTTGCGCGCCTGCTCGACGTTCTCTAGGTTCAATCGATGCCAATCAAGCACCGACCCGCCGCGCAAGATAAGGCGTACGGCCTCAAGGTCATGAAGTGCAAAGTCATCTATGGTCTTCAGCCGCTGCCC
>CAZCNI010000391.1:0-2656 GCA_964499765.1 uncultured Polyangiaceae bacterium | reverse complement strand
AAAGCAAGGTTTCTCGGTAACGCTCTGCAACGCCCAAACGGAATATCTTCACTCGCACTTTCCGAACAGGGGCGTTGGCTCATCGCGGGGGCGCGAGGTGCTGAAGCCGACCTAATAGACATGCAGCAACGAACCCGCGTTTTTTCAACACCACGGGTAGCTGGCCCCTTTCGTCCCCTCGGATTCGATCAGAATGGGCAGGCTTGGTTGCTGCGAAGTTCTAAGGAGCTCATGCGTTACGAGATTGTCGAACCCAGCCCACACCCAATACTGCTCGACCGGGGCAATGTGCTCGCCTTGTCGTGGTTGCCGGGCTCGGAATACCTGTTTTCGGGAGGGCTGCGCGACAGCGGCGTCTGTCTCTTTCGTGTCTCCGACGGAGCGTGCCAGGACCGTATGCCCGTCAGACTCTCGCAGGTTCGGGTAGTCGCGGTATCGCCCAATGGCCATTATCTGGTCTTGGCCGGCGTGGGAAGTGCAGTGCAAGTCTGGGACGCTCAGAGTCGCTTGCCCATCACGATCGCCGAAGTGCCGATCCCGGAGGTGCGCGCGGTCGCGTTCGACGGACTACAAACTCACGTGTACCTTGGAGGCGTGGCCACGCAATTGCTCAAGCTGCAATTGGCTTCCGGAAAGGTCGTCGAACAATGGGACATCGACGGCCAGGTGCAGACAATGGCCTTGACCCGAGACGCTCAATCGTTGGTATTGGGACTTCGAGATGGGCGAATTCAGTTGCGCGATACTCACGGGAAATTGTTGAAGCAAGCCCCTCTGCACCAAGGGTGGGTTTCCGAACTTGAACTCAGCGCCAGCCAGGACTTGGGCGTCAGTGTCGGGGCAGACGGAAAGACTCTGTTCTGGCAACCAAGTAACCTACAAGTGCTGGATTCGCACCAGGATCACATTGGCCGCGTAACGGCTCTGGGTTTGAGCGCGGACGGAAAGTACATCGCCACTGGCGGTGAGGACCAAACCCTAGTGGTCTCAGAAGGCCGCAAGCCGTGGCGTCGCGTAGCTGTTTTGCAGGGGCAGCGCGGCACGATCCGATGTATTGCCTTTGACCCGTCTAGCCAGTGGCTGGCAGCAGGTGGCGATGACGCTAGCGTCAGGCTGTGGAACGTTCAGCTGCTCGACCCAGATCCAAGGCATATTCAGGCCAAATCCAGTTCGACTTGGGGACTACGTCTGGACGGCGCACGCGTGCTTCGAGATCAATAGAGCGCTCGTGCGCGCGCTATCATGCCTTGGGTCTTAGAACGGCCAAATGCTCTCGATACTTCTGCTGGGCTGCGTTGTAGTCGTGTTGGGTCAAACCCAAAGCGGTCGCAATCTGACGGATGACATTGGTTTCTGGGCTGGTAATCGACTGATCTGCCGCGGCCAGAGCCAGTAACATCTCCAGCACCTGCAAACGCAGTTCAGGGTCGGCCAGATCACGCAAAATGCGCGAATAGCGGGGCAATTGAACCGTAGAAACCTCGACGATATGTCGCTTCAGTGCGTCGCACACGGCCTCGACCCCGTGACTGGAAAGTCCCTCTATGCGCGACAGCTCCTGCTGCACCCGTTGCTGCTCCGCATGCGAGTAGTCGCTGTCCGCATATGCGACGGCTCCCAGTAGTCCCACAATCGCCGTTACGACCAGCACCGATTCCTCGTCCATTTCGGAGAGCTCGCGACGCAGAGTTGCGTGGATTTGTTCAGCCCCCTCAACCTGTTCCGAAACCGAGGCACGACGCAACCATTGGCCAAACATGTAGGGATGCTAGCGCATTGCGCCCGAGGTGCTTGGACCAATCAGCCAGTTGCAGCTCGAAGAGCAGCGGCAGCAACGAGCCGGAGTGCTATAAAGGGGGGTGCACAAGCTCAGCCACTATCTGGAGGACCAAGCCAAGCGCGAGCAAGACGATCGTGATTTGACCTCCCGTTCCGACCTGCGAAAGGAACGTAAGCAGTCCGAACAGGCCCATGCCGACTTGGCTCGAGCCCTCTGTGATTGTACAAAGAAGCAATTTGAGCGGCTGGTACTCGAAGATGCTCTCTATCAAGTCGTGAGCCAAGCTCGAAAGATCGACAGCCCCTCGGCCAAAGATCGGGCACTGCGGCTCGTGCGACGCGAACTGCGCGACGGCGACGCGGACTCGGTGCGACAACAGCTAGAAGCCCTGAATGGCCCGAAGACGCCCGCCGCTCAAGGGGAGCCTGAGCAGTGGAGGCAACGATTGGTGACTGAGGGCGATAACGCCCTTGTTGCTTTTGTCTCGGAGTATCCCCACGCTGATCGGCAGCGCCTGCGTCAGCTTCTGATCCGGACCACAAAAGCCAGCGGCGCAAATCTTGTCAAAGCAAACGCTGCATTACTTAGGTGTATTGCCGAGTCACTTGACAATGGGCCAGCTCCCATTGAGCAGACAACCCCGCCCCCTGACTCAATCTAAACTTTCAGCAATTCGGGCATCTGGTTTGATGTCTTTGCTTGCCCCAACCTAACCCACCGGAGAGATTACCGCAATTGCACCTGGTCGATGGTGAATGCGTAGGAACGAGGACCGGTTGCGCCAAAGAGGATGCCTTTGACGTCCTTGCCTGAGGTCCCACCAAACCGCCGAAAATCGATGACGTATTCGGTCCACTCGGGAGTCGCGATGAACGA
>CAZCNI010000390.1:0-2678 GCA_964499765.1 uncultured Polyangiaceae bacterium | reverse complement strand
GGCGGTTCGACCCAGTTCCACACGAATCGTGCGTCAGGAGGTGCGAGTTCCACGCGTGCCATCCGCATGACAGAAGCTTTTCGCTCGCGCCCAATTGCTGCGTGAAGCATCAGCCCATTGCTCAACTCAACGACCCAGGGCACGTCGTAGACTTCGTGGTTTGAGTCAATACTACTCGGATCCAGTTGTTCGTCAGTGACGTATTTTGCAATGACCTCAGTTTCGCCCAAGAATTTCGCATTGTTCTGCTGCGGGCTCCCCAGCACTAAAGTCGCGAACGCCGGACGTTGGCCGGAGTAGAGAACCAAAGTGCCGTCCTCTAAATTCACATCGACCCAATGACGTTCGTCCGTAGCGAAAGCAGGCCAATTATTACGCAAACGAACTACAGTCACATCAGACTCTTGCACCCAAGCCCCATCATCGAGTGAATAGTAGCGAGTAGCACCCAGTGACCGTGGTCGAGAACCAATGTGCCACGTCGTGCCTTTGCTCAATGTCTTGTGGGGTACTGCTTGTTCGCCATCGAAGCGCCAGCTCTTGGCCCGGTCAGCGACAATGAATGCTAATGGAAGGCAAGGTTGCGCCTTGTCCAGACTCACTCCACTGGAGGTTACTGTCTCAGCTGCCCTCAGATCGTCAGCGCGAACAAAGGTGCCGCCGGTCATCAACGCCAGTCGCTGACGTTGATCCGATTCGTCCATTGCTTGCCACGAACCGACCACGGCGAAGGTAGCTGCGGGACGTAACCGCGCCACGGAGTGAACCGACGCTTCCGGCTCGTTGTTAGGCACAAAGATCTCGGTTGCGACCCTTGCTTCGGCATAGGGGTAAGGGAGTGGCTCATTCAGTTTGGGCGCGAGGCCCATTGCGGCCAGGGTCGGGTGCTTCAGGTCCAACGTAGCGCTCGTTCCAGCGCACACGAAGCCACGGGGGTAGATTGCGTACCAGCCGCCTGAACAACCGCTGTTCTGCTCGCCGTGCTCGGCCCGAGCAACCTGGGCACCTGCGTGAAGCCAGCCGAGGCGCCGGGAGTTGCGGTCGGGTTTCTCATAAACCGCGGTGAAATCTGCCAAGATCCCCAGCTTGGGCCCATCGGGAGCTGGGGCATGTGCTCCCAACTCGTCGCCCTGGTCGTGACCTCGCGATAGCCGGTGGCCGGTTACTCTCCGCCAGAGGTCGTCACAACCGCTGATCGCACACAGTAGCCCCACACCGATGAGCGCGGGCTGCAATATCCTGGCGGTGAGCATGCCATGTGAATGCCACGTTCCTGCGAGCCAGTACTACTTTTTGGCGTAAACTTGCGTCTCGTGCTTGACCCAGAGCAAAGAGTCGACGAGAAAACTATCCGTGTCCACGAATCAGTCCCTTCTCGTATTGGCCTTGCTCGCGGTGGCCGTCCCCGCACATGCCGCTGCCAACAACGACGAGTGGGACGGCGGCTTTGACGGTCCAAAGGCACAAGTTCGCTCGGACTTCATGCTTGGATTGCGGGTTGCGCCGGCGTTGGGTTGGGTTCGTGGATATCCCAACGAAGCGAGCAAAATCGATCAGGCGCAATACCTGGCAAACACGCACGCGGCCGGCGGCACGAACTTTGCTGTGTATTTGGGCGGTGCCCTGCGTGACTGGTTCACCTTTTCTTTGGGCGTGGAGCTCCCTGGTCTTTCCGGCAATTCTCTGAAAGCGTCGGGAGACCTCTTCACACTGCGGACTGAAATCTACCCGGCCTGGTCACTCGGTTGCCCCTGGCAAGATCTGGGCGTTGCTTTTGATTTCGGCATCGGATCGATGAAGATCAATCGTGACAACGTTCAAGTTGCCGACGGAGGCGCAATCGGCGTTGCGGGTATCGAAGTCTTCCACGAGACGATCCACCTGGGGGGCTTTGCATTCGGGCCCGCGCTCGGTTACCAGCAGCTGTTCAGTCCAAGCTTGAATGGGAACGTTCTGTATTTGGGCCTGCACGCCGCATTTTACTCGGGGCCATAGGCTTTGGCCCGAAGCGGGCGTAGCATAACAACCACGGAAGTTGGGAAGAAGGAACCACGATGAGCCGACTACTTGCCTGCGGATTGTTACTGATGCTCGGTGGCTGTAGCCTCTTTAAGAAGAATGACGATGAGTTGCCACCGCTCCCAGTGTCTGCTGTAGCCGTGACACCCACTTCAATCGCACCCGAGATCCCTGTTAGCCCAAGTATTGCCGTTGCTTCGGCCACACCAGCTGCGGCTTCGGCGCAGAGCCCTGTGGTCGTAGTGCCCTCAGGTGAACACACGAAAGGCTCAACTAAGGGACCTGCGGCCGTTGCAAGCAACGGCGGAACAGCTCCGGGGGCCCCAGCCGCGAGCGCGGCTCCTGCAGACCCAGACAGCCCAGCCAAGCCCAGCACTCCGTCACCGGGTCTCCCGGGCCTCAGCGCGAAATGCCAGTCCGGTTGCCAGAAGTCCTATAAAGATTGCACAACGCAGACAAGCGCTGCGAATGCCATCGAGATGGTGCAAAAGTGCGCGACGGCACTATCGTCGTGTTTCGCAGACTGCAAATAGCGGGCGGGTCTGCTGAGATGTGATGAATGTTCAGTCTCAGGCAGTAGCCAAGAAGGTTCCGGCGCCTACGTTGTTCACTCCGGGCTAGACATACCGCTGACTACGCGGTGTCGAGAGCCGTAGTCC
>CAZCNI010000389.1:0-2684 GCA_964499765.1 uncultured Polyangiaceae bacterium | reverse complement strand
GAGACAGTGCCGGAACAACAACAAGAAGCATCGATCGACGTGGATGTGCCTCGTGCACGCGTGAGCACGCTTGCGCCCGCCAACCCGAGCGCGGTGGCTCCTCATGTGTCCGCGAGCCTGTGTGTGCCCGCAAAAGCAAGCGCGGCTGCTCCTCGGGTTTGCCCCAAAGACGCGCAAAGAGGGCGGCCATCAGGTGGCGCTGGCAGCGAAAGGCTGCGAAGCGCCGATGGACACGGCACTAATAGTCGCTATCCTACCGAGGATACCAATCGGCAATCCCATGCTCTGCGATACTTCTCGCGTCGTGCCCGGTTCGGTGATGAGGTCGACGAACTCTAGTCTACCGCCACGGGGACATGCCCAAGCGTCGACGGAATGAATTCGTCGCTCCGTTTACTTGTTTCCAAGTATCTTCGACGCGAGCGACTCGCCGAACTCGGTGGCAAGTAGCTTGTGGACGGACATCTCTTTCTCTCGGCGCTCGGCATCGTTGGTGTATTGGAACTCGATGCCCATGCCCGGTGGGTTGGCCTCATTCGAGCCTTCAACTGGAGTCGTCCAGATGACGCGCCCACGCAGGCGCAGTGGTTCTGTTAGTCCTGGCACGCCCAGCGCAAAGATGAACTCAGTGCCCACGTCGAGCGGTCGCGTGGTGCCAATGAACGTGCCGCCGCGAGAGATGTTCTTCGTGTAGTCGGCAAAGAACGTGTTGACACGCTTGTATTCGACTTTGAGTTCAATGGGCGTTCTGTCGTCTTGGCGACGCTTTGGGTCAATCGAGCCGGACATTCGTTAGCTACGATACTCGGAGGTGCCCAGTTTAGCCAAGTTCGACGATTCAGTGGGCGCAATGTCGCTGCGCGGGCTCCTGCGGACTTGGAGCAACGCGCTGGCCCAGTGCCACAAAAACCTACTGAATTGTCTCCCAATGGAACCCTGTCGATTGGCGGACTTATCCGCGGCAAAAGGGAGCGCCGCTGTGGAAAAACGGGCACGGAGCGTGGCGAGGCTGTCCACAAGGCTTCGTGGCCAACTTCACCCGTTGGGGTTGTGCTAAGCCGTGACGGGTGCGTGACCCCTACGAGCTCCTGGGCGTACCCCGTGACGCCAGTGATGCCGAGATTCGCAGCGCGTTTCGGCGTTTGGCGGCCCAGCACCACCCTGATCGCAATCCGGGCGACGTTGGTGCGCAGCAGCGGTTCGCGGATCTGAATCGGGCGTACCAGATTCTAAGTGATGACGAGAAGCGGGCGGCCTGGGACCGGTTCGGCGAAGCAGCTTTTCGCCCCGGTGGCGTCGGCCAAGGCGCGCCGTTCGCCAACTTCAATGACCTGGAGGACGCGCTGCGACAGGTAATGGGCGCGTTTGGTTTGCAGCGGCCCCCCAAGAACGCTGTGAAGGTGGAAGTGAATCTGAGCCTCGAAGAGGCCGTTCGCGGTTGCGCCAAGACGATTGCCTACGATTCGACGCAACTCTGCTCGCGGTGCGAGGGTCGCGGCGGCGAACCCGGGTCGGCCACCACAACCTGCGGCGTGTGCGAGGGTCGCGGCAGGGTCAAGCCGCTGATGTCGCTGCTTCCGCTGCAGCGCGAGCGGGAGTGCAGCGCGTGTCACGGCATGGGCACGCGTCCGGTACGCGCGTGCACCACGTGCCGCGGAGACGGCCTGATTGGCACGCGACGCACACTCGAAGTGAACTTTCCCGCAGGCGTGGCCACTGGATATCGACACAAGCTCAAGGGTGAGGGTAATCGTGCTCAACCGGGCAAGCCCGCGGGGCCGCTCATCGTCAATGTAACCGTGAAGGAGCACGACTTCTTCAAGCGCGACGGCGACGACCTGCTCTGTAAAGTGCCCATTAGTTTCGCGCTGGCAGCCCTTGGCGGCGAGATCGATGTGAAGACACTCGATGGGCATGCCCTGCTGCGCGTTCCTGCCGGCGTGCAACCAAACACGGTGTTGCGCATGCGCAGCCGGGGCGCACCCCGCGCGTTCCTCGGCGGCCGCGGTGACCAGCTAGTCGAACTTTCCGTCATGGTTCCGACCTCACTTAGTGCGCACGCGCGTCGGCTCATCATGGACCTGGCGGAGGAACTGAAAGACGATAAGCCGAATTTCGTGCGCTCGCTCAGGGATCGTTTGCGGGATCGATGGCGGTAGCCATTTAGCGGAGACTGATCCATTCTTCGCCGCGAGGCTTGGCAATGATTGATCGTCGCATTGGAATCCTGGGCGCTGGAAATATGGGCACCGCCATTTTGCGCGGGTTGCTGTCCGCGCAAAAGATAGACCCGAAACAAATCCGTATCAGTGACCTGAATTCGACTCGACTCTCCGAGTTGACGTCCGAGTTGGGCATCGTGACGGCGACCAGCAACCGAGCACTCGTCGAGTTCGCAGACGTCGTGGTGTTGGCAATCAAGCCTCAGACACTGGCAACGGTGACAGACGAGCTCGGCGATGCTTGGCAACTCGATTGCGTCGTTTTGAGCATACTCGCCGGTGTCTCGACCACAACGCTCGAGGCGCGGCTGCCGAATCACGTGCGTGTGCTGCGGGCCATGCCCAATGCGGCAGCACTTGTGCTTCAATCCGCAACCGCACTTACCGCAGGGTCACGCGCTCAAACTGCTGATGTGGCTCTGGCACGTGAATTGTTCGACTGTGTAGGCCGCACGGTGCAGG
>CAZCNI010000388.1:0-2687 GCA_964499765.1 uncultured Polyangiaceae bacterium | reverse complement strand
GATGATGCCGTTCATCCATCCAAGTGTCGTATTGTTCAATCCAAGACCACCGCTCGAACGGCTGCCAATCAAAAACAGGGGCGCTATTTTATCGAGTAGGCCAAGTCCGAACCGATAGAACAGCGCAAAGCCGAGCAGCAAGAAGATGTCCTTCTTTTGAAAGAACGTTACGAATGCGCGGCCAACGGTGGCAAGGCCGTCGTTCACTGACTTAGGCGCATTCTGAGCTTTGGAACCATCCGGCAGCATCTTCATGTGCCACGCAGCAAGGGCCAGCATGAGGATACTGCTTGCGCCGAACACATAGGCCCACGCTGAACCATAGGCGGCTGGGACTGGCTTTGGTCCGGCCTGCGTCTCACCCGCGAGTCGACCAACGAGTAAAACCAAAAGCCCGCCCGCGACGACGAAGCCGATGTTCCAGCACATACTTTGGATGCCGGTATATTTGGCCTGGTTGCGCGAATCGAGCGTGGTGACGTACACGCCGTCAGACACGATGTCTTGAGTAGCACCCGTTACCGCAGCGATCATCAGCAGTAGGAAGATCGGTGCAACCAACGGAAGTGCGGCGGACATGCCAGCAGGTATTGGGCTTGTTGATGCGCCAGAGAAGGGGAGCAAAAACGCCAGACCTGCAAAGATCGCGGCGAGCGTGATCTGCATGATGATGACGAAGAATTTTTTGGTCTTATAGAGCTCAAGCAGGGGTGCCCAGAAGGGCTTGAAGGTGAAGGCAAGGCCAGTCAAGCTCGAGTACGCGGCTGCTTTGTCATTGGGCAGACCGAGGTTCGAAAACATGATGTTCGAAGCCGTCGATACCGTGATGTACACGGTTCCCATCGCGAAGTAGCTGGTAGGGACCCATAGAACGGGATTCTTGTACGGGACGGGCTTTGTCACTTCTGGCTTCGGTGAAGCGGCCTGCAGTTCTGTCATCATGGGGCGCACAATCTACAGGAAAGCGGTCTGCCCTGTGAAGGCTCATGTTGCTCTAATTTTTGGCTACAGGCGAGCGCCCGCGGTCAATGACACCACCGCCGCACTGGAATCTGAGGCACCCATGATGATCTGGTACCTGAGGTCAGCGCCGGCGTAAATGCCGCTTCCAATTAGATATACGCTTTGCACGCCAGGGGCGAGAGTAAGCTTTGCGCCATTGTCATCCCAGCAAGTACCCGTGGCGCACGTATGGTCGCTGACCATCGCGACGCCGAGTGTCATGTAGGGTCGTAGAAGCACGTCGTCAGTTGCCAGGTAGTCGTAGCCTACCTCTGCTCCCAAAATAATTGCCTTACGGGTGCGCTCGGCTTGCCCCGTGAGGCGACTCTGTGTAACTGAAGTACCGGTGAACAATGTGCCAGTCCCACCGAGATAGAGCCCTTCTTTTTGGCCCAGAGTCGCGCCACCACGCAAGGCAAGTCCAAGTCGGGTAAACGGGGAGGTGCCATAGCCCAGCAATGCACCGAGATTGATCGTCGTATTGCTCTTGCTTGGCGCAGCAACTTTTTCTTTGGCAGCAGCCTTCTTGGGCGGGGACTTGGTAACGGTTTCATCTTCGTCGTCGCCCGACTCGTCCTTATCCGCACTGCCTTTCGCGGTGTCATCCTTAGCAGCGCTATCTTCCGAGTCTGCTTTGCTTGATTTCGACTTCTTGGTCTCGGCCGCAGTCTTGTCATCATCGTCGTCTGCCGCCGCCCAAACGCTGCCACTCGCGCAGAGTATGAGGCCAATCCAACACCACTTTTGCATCGTCAACTTCATGCTGCCCTCCGCCGTATTGGCTTCGTGCTCTTGGGATAATAGATTCTAGGCGCCCGCGGAACTCAATGCCGAATTGACCACGGCGCGCGCTTCTTCCTGGAGTCTTGCCAAATGCTCGGTGCCTCGAAAGCTTTCTGCATAGATTTTGTAGGCATTCTCGGTACCGGACGGGCGGGCTGCGAACCACCCTTGGGCCGTTGAGACTTTGATACCGCCCAGGGATGCTCCATTGCCAGATGCCCGATTCGACACAGCCGTTATATCATCACCTGCGAGCTGGCGAGCCTCAATGTTCTGTGCGCTGAGCTCCTTGAGAATGGCCTTCTGAGCAGGGGTCGCCGGCTCGTCGATTCGCGCATAGACCGGTTCTCCGTGGCGGGACACCAGATCTCGGTAGTGTTCACCGGGATCTTTCCCAGTGGCAGCAGTAATTTCCGCAGCTAGCAGATCCAACAGCAAGCCATCCTTATCAGTTGTCCAGACGGTTCCGTCCTTCCTTAGGAACGTTGCCCCAGCGCTCTCTTCACCAGCAAAGCCTAATTGGCCGCTTGACAGACCTTGGACGAACCACTTGAAGCCGACCGGAACCTCCACCAAGGGTCTCTTGAGGCTCGCGGCAACTCGGTCGATGAGACTGCTGCTCACAGCGGTCTTGCCAACGGCAGCGTCACCGCGCCACCCCTTGCGTGAGCGGAACAAGTAGTCGATTGCTACCGCGAGATAGTGGTTGGGATTCATCAAGCCCGTTGAGTGAGCGACGATTCCGTGCCGATCCGAGTCTGCATCATTGCCAAACGCAACGTCAAAGCGCTGGCTAAGGCCGATTAGCCGCTCCATGGCCCATGGCGAAGAGCAGTCCATGCGAATCTTCCCGTCGTGGTCCAGAGTCATGAACCGGAACGTTGGATCCACGGTGTGATTCA
>CAZCNI010000387.1:0-2693 GCA_964499765.1 uncultured Polyangiaceae bacterium | reverse complement strand
GTAACGGCGCGCAGTATCAGCGAGGGTATGGTAAAGGTAGAGCCAAGACTACCCGGGGCAGCTGGGCTTCGCTCGTTCTGGATCCCAGCCCGTCTGGCCCTGGGTATACTAAAACCTAGACGAGAAAGGGGACAGGGAAGAAGCCAGCAAGGGCGCAAGGCTAGCGAGAAGCGTGAGAGACTCGAGCGCGACGGCGGGTGCAACTTGAGTTCAAGTGCCGGCACGACAAAATCGAAATGTAACGATGGACGTAGTGCTCGTCGGGGATTGTTGCGGAGAGGGCGGCATTCACGGCCTGCCTCGCCGCCACTGCTGTTTCAGTCTCTGCTCACCGTTGCCACGTGAGCCCGGCCACGACCGAGCGCCCCAGTTGGGGCATGGTTTGCTGTTTGAACTCGAAACCGACGGGCAGTGAATAGCGCCAATCGAATAGGTTGTATGCGCCCACGTAGTACCCGACGCCGAACCGGTGCTCTTCGCCGGAAGCTACTAAGTCCCAGAGTACCGCGGGCTTGGTTTGGACTTGAGTTTCCACGGAGGTCGGATCGTAGCGGGTCCAGCGTGCATCCACGTACGTGAAGCGGGTTCCGAGCAGGAGGTCTTTGGCCAGAATGGGGGCCACTGCGCGAAGCGAGATGTTTTGCGCCGGGTAGTTCGATACGTGTCGCTGTTGCGAATCCGTGGCGAAAGCGAAAAGGTCCCGCATTGAGGCACTCTGCAAGAAAGCTACGTGTTCCCAGCCGTAGTTGGCTTCCAACATCCAGCCTTGTCGCCAGTCTCTCCGAATCGAGAGATCCGTGCCGTACGCCACGATCGGTTGATTCGTATTAACGAACTGGGCAGGCGTGTACTGACCGTTCGTCACCACGCGCGTGTCGATAAAATTGTGAACCGTGTTCGCCCAAGTGGACAAGGTGGTTGCAACCTTGGGCAAAATGTGATGCGTGTATTCTGCCTCAGCAGAATAGATCGCCTCGGGTTTGAGCAAAGGGTTGGGGAGCTGAGTGTAGCCACCGTCATTGTAGTAGAGTTCATAAACACTCGGTGCGCGAAAAGCACGCCCGACGATGAGCTTCAAGACCGCATTGTGCCAAGGCTGAACGATCGTTGCCAAACGCGGACTGGCAGAATCTCCAGAAGTCGAATAGTGATCGAGCCGTGTTCCCAGCGACACGCGTGTGTTGCGCGCAACCTCTCCATCAACGGCCAAGTACGCGGCAGCCACCGTGAATGGTTTCGAGTTCGACCCCGCGTCATGCAGCACGAAGCCAGTATTGTCGCGAGCCGTTTGGTTGACATCGAAGTGCCATTGAAACTCGCCCCCCACAGTGAAGGACAGCTTGCGCGACAACTGGTGAATAAACCGTTGCTCGGCGCCGAGCCAATGACCGCGGAAGGTATCGGTCTCTAGCCCGCCTTCGTCCTCAGGGTGCGGATACTGTCCCGTAAACGTGTAACGGTTAATGTAGAGCCGCGACATCATGTTGGTGGTTTTTGATATGCTTGGTTCGGCCTTGAGCTCGAAGAAGCCGCGCGTATCCGTTTGCTGAGCTCTATCGTCTCCGAAGATAGTGTTGAACTGCGCGCCGGGGTAGTGCTTTGAATGACTGTGAATGAAGTACGACGCCGTAAGCCAATGCCACTCGAAACGCCCCCTTGCCGTACCCGCTTCTAAGCCGTCGACATTGCGCGCAACACCAGCGGTGCCGCCAGCCGGGGTCACATTGGCAAATTCTGGTATGAAGAAGTCCGAACCCTGGCTCTTTGCGCCAGCAACAGAGGTCCACAGCGTGGCACCGTTGCCAAGAACCACATCGCCGCGGACCCTTGCGCGAGCTACGTTCGGATAGGCGTTCGAAACGCTTGCTTCCACGGCGTCCTTGGTCACTGGGCGCGTGACCACATTGACGACACCTGAGAATGCTGAAGTCCCGTAAAGTACCGAACCCGGTCCGCGTACGAATTCCACCCGGTCAACGTCACCGAGGTCAGTCATTCCGTCGTAGCTCACGTATGACGAGCCAATCCAATCGTCGTTGGTGGCAACGCCGTCCTGCAAGACGAGTGTACGATTGCCGTAACTACCCAGGCGGCCCAAACCACGGACACCCAAGCTCACGTAGGCCCGATCATCGGACACATAGGCACCCGGACGTCCCTTCAAAGCTTCGGCCAGCGTCGGGTAGGCGAGCGCCCGCAATTCCTCATTGCTGACTAGACTGATGCTCGCCGGGGCGTCTTCCACGTCTTCATTGCGTCGCGATGCAGCGATTACCTGATCACTGCGCGTCAGGTCCATATCCAGTCGCGCTTCGCGCTCATTCGCGATGTTGACTTGGGTCCTGATCTCCTTGTAACCCGAGTGTGTCACGACCACGCGATGAGGACCGACGGGCAGCTGCGTCAAGCTTGGCGAGAAGCCAACCACCTTGCCATCCACTTCGACACGCGCGCCTGGCTCATCCGTGTTGACCACTAGACTGCCAAGGAGAGGCTCCAGTTCAGGCTGCAAAGCAAGAACGCCTTCTGGTGAAACCGCGACTGCGGCCTCTTGGGTCTTGTGCCCAGGCCGAGTAAACACGAGTGTTTGATTGCCCGCCGAGAGGGACAATGAGCACGGCAGCGTGCAGGCAGTCTTGGCCTGCGGTGAGCCCACACGAACACTAATGGCTGGATCACCAGTCATGCGTACG
>CAZCNI010000386.1:0-2695 GCA_964499765.1 uncultured Polyangiaceae bacterium | reverse complement strand
CTCCGAGGTCCCCCATGCCATCCTCAGAGTTGGAGTCTGTAACTTAGACGTGCATGCTAAGTTACAGACTCCAACTCTGAGGATGGCATGGGGGACCTCGGAGTTGGAGTCTGTAACTTAGCATGCACGTCTTCGCACTTGGGTGTTCCTGACGAGAACCTTAGTCGCTGTCCGATCATCTCGCGTTATCTTGGTGACGCAAGGGGGAAGTCGGACCTATTGGTCCTATGCTAGCAACGCCATGAAGCAACCGGACCATGCCCAGCCTCGTCCTCAACTACTTTGGTCAAGTGCCCTCATCCTGCAGCACCTCACCCTCGGAGGCACGCAATTTTTTGGCGTGGTACCAACTGGTGTCCTAACCGTTGCTCTCGTCCTGCTTTCGACGGCATCGCCTGTGTCTTTCTTGCTTTGGTCTTTCGCGAGTCGTCTCGACTGGCTGCCGCCTCCGCCACCGGAGTCCGAGACGGACTCTACTCATGTAACGCACTCGCACCGCGAACATCCTCCCACGCATCGGTCTGGCTACCGTAGCTGGTCTCAGCTAATGCAGCGGACGTTTCAAATAGACGTCGAAAAATGCTCCAAGCGGCGGGCACCTCAAACTTCGTGCGCTAGTTACCGCCCCTCATAATATCGCGCGCTTGCTGCGTCACCTGGGTGAGCCTGTCGAGGCACCAACATTGTCACCGGCTGGTGACCCTCCCTACTTCAAAAGCCGCGTGCTCCGGCGCAAGTTCGCGGTGATCCTCTCCGAGATAGGCGCTAAGATGCTCTCCAAAGAGTCGGCCGCCATCGATTTCGTGCGCGAAGCCTTCGGGCATCTCAAGGCAATTGGCGTCGACCGTGGCGGTCAACTGCTCTTAGAGAGCGCCCTCGTCAAGAACGACGCCGGCGTCTGCGATATCTCTAACAGTAAGGCTTTCATCACTGCCGCGAAGACGCGACAATGGGAACGCGAAGCATCGGTTCGAACGCTAGCGTGAATTCTTCTCTGCATTGAAGATTCCGATTGGTGATGTACGCTCACCGTTTCAATGGTTTGATTGGTCCCTCATGGACCGGAAACCCGCTCTTGCCCTGTGAAGCTCGTACTTAGGGACAATTTGGGCAGGAAGACTTCGTACGTGCCGGATTAGCAAATTGCAAATTGACTCAGACAAAGCTTTGCAATTTGCAAATCATTGGCTCGGTCCACTCGACTGCGGCAACAACCCGTTTTTGCACACAACCAATGTACATAGCCCATCGAAGACCGTTGGAGAAAATCGCGAATGGCCTTGCGTATTCAATCGATCGGCGTAGCCAGTAACGATGCCTAAAATCGCATCTGTGGGTCGGGCGCTTCCGCAATACAAACTGAGTCAGGATGACATACGCGAATTCGCTCGAATTCAATTCAGTCGTGCCGAATCCGGATGGGAGCGACTGCTGGACGTATTCAAAAATGCGGAAATCAACGAGCGGTATTTTTCGGTGCCGGTGGACTGGTACCGCACGCCGCATACCTTCATTGAAAAGACCGCTGAGTATGTCCGCAGTTGCGATGCGCTGGGCGTCGCGGCAGCAAATGATTGCTTGAATCTGCTGGACTTGGACGCGGATCAAGTCGACTACATCATATTTGTGTCCACTACCGGAATCTCGACTCCGTCCATCGACGCCAGGCTAATCAACCTGCTTGGGATGCGTTCGAACATTCGCCGCACGCCCATTTGGGGCCTCGGTTGCGCCGGTGGGGCCGCAGGCCTTTCGCACGCCTACCACTACTTGTTGGGGCACCCCAAAGAGCGCGTACTCATCGTCGCTATCGAGCTGTGCGGATTGACGTTTCAACAAAATGACTTTTCAAAGAGCAACTTCATTGCCACGGCGCTTTTTGGCGAAGGAGCAGCGGCAGTACTGATGACCGGAGATGAGGTCGAGACAGACGGAGTGGCGGTGCTGGACACGCGCAGCACTTTCTGGCCCGACTCATTGGATGTCATGGGCTGGAACGTGATGAATACTGGCCTTCAAGTGGTATTTAGCCAAAGCATACCGCAAATTGTCAAGGAACGCGCCAAAGATAACCTTGAAGGATTTCTCGGCGATCACAAATTGACCTTGGGTGATATCGCCCACTTTATTCTGCATCCAGGCGGCGCGAGAGTGATCGAAGCCTACGAGGCTGCGCTTGGACTCGTCAAAGGCACACTCGTCTATTGCCGACAAGCACTGCGCAACTTCGGAAATATGTCGTCCGTCTCTGTACTGTTTGTTTTGGCAGAACATCTCAAGCAATTCTCACTTGGCTCAGGTAAATACGGGCTCATCTCGGCGCTTGGGCCCGGTTTCTGCGCCGAAAGTCTGCTGGTGCGGTTTTGAGGTGCTCTTGAGCAAGACACGTAGCGAGTCCGGCTAAGGCACTGGTTGTTCCGTGGTCCAGACCTTGCTTAGTGCTGTATCGATGAAGCGGGGATACTCATGATCAAGACTCGTTGCGGTCAGGGCGCATCCGCGATTGCACTGGCATTCGCCATACTCGCGTGTTCCAGCAAGTTGTCCGGATCCGACACTCCGAGCCAGAGGTCGGTGACGACGGCGGCGAGTAGTCGGTCCGCAAACGCCCCCAACGGGTATAAAGAAAAGGGAGTAGCCATGAGTGGATTTGTACAAGATATCGAGAGTCTCGCGGTCAAGAACGACGAGTTTC
>CAZCNI010000385.1:0-2705 GCA_964499765.1 uncultured Polyangiaceae bacterium | reverse complement strand
TGCGGACGCAATTGCCGGTAGGCACCGGGTTTGAATCCAACCCCCAAGACTATATCGAACTCGACGCAACCCGGGCGCTCGTGTCGCGCTGGGGCATCAATGGCGATCCCAATCAACAACCGTTCGACGCCGGCAACGATCTGCTCGTGATTGATACGCGCAAACTAAGCATTCTAACGAGCATTGCCCTACCGTGGGACGACAATCTGCCACCGCGGCCTTCGACTTTCACTCGAGTCGGCACTTCAGTGGCCGTTGTGTTGCAGCGACTTTCCGACGATTTCTCGACCCAGGGCGACGCGGAAATCGTGCGCATCGATCCAACGAGCCTAACCATCGCACAAGATCTGCAATTGAGCGGAGTAAGCAACTGCGGCCGCCTCATGCCGCGACCAAACAACACCGGCTTTGGCCTGAGCTGCACCGGCCCGCTCGATCTCTACGGCGGATCCAAAGATCTGTCCGAGAGCGCGTTGGTGCTGTTCGACGTTGACAGTTCAGGCAACCTGGCAGAGCAGACGCGCATCCCTGCGTCCGCGATCACCGGGGAGCCCCTGCAATCGGACTTTGACTTCGCCAGCGAGAGCATTGCGCTGCTCATTACGCAAACGCCGCTTGGAGGCTCGAGCAACAATCGCTTGCTTGCACTCGAGCTTGCCACGCAAACCGTCGCGCCGCTGGCGGAAGCCAAACCCGGCGCAGATGGCACGGGACAGGGTCTCGCGTTTGGTTCGGTACTCTGCTCGCCCGGCTGCTCACCGGTGTGCTTGTTGGCAGACGCGGCTCAGGGCCTGGTTCGGCGCTTCGATCTCACTGAGCAACCGGCAGCGGAGTTGTCGTCCATTAGCGTCACGCCCGGCATTGGGCTCTTGCCGCGGCAGCTCGCACCCTTTGGCGCTCCATGATCAAGCGAGGGCACACGAGCATGCGGGATTCGCCGAAGGTCATGCAACTGGTAGCGGCAGCTAGCTTGCTCTTGGTCGTGTGCGCACCAAGGATTATCAAAGGCCTCACGCAAACGCCGCGTCATCAAGAGCACACGGTGGCGTCGCCGGCGCCTCGGAGAATCGCCTCTGTTTCGTTGGTTAGTGACACCATTCTGCTGCGATTGTTGGGAACCGAACGCCTCGCAGCGGTAAGTTGGGTAGTCGATTGGGCGGAACATTCACCGCTCGCGGGCCAGGTTCCGGCGTTCATTCCAAGACTCTCCGGTGATCCTGAAGCCATTGTTGCGTTGCAGCCCGAACTTACCATAGTAGCTACTCACTCTACGCCGGGCCTGGCGGCAACCCTTCGCACGACTGGCATCGAGGTCCTCGAATTGAGCACCGCAAGTTCGCTCGAGGCCGTGATTGGCGACGTGCAGCAAGTGGGAATGCGCGCTGGCGCGACAACGCAAGCTGCGCGGTGGTCGAGTGAACTCAGAACCCGCATTGCCACGGTCGAGTCGCACGCCCGCCACCGCCCCAAGTTCCGCGTGCTCATCGTGGACTCGGGCTATGCGCAAGGTCTTGGCACGCTCGCTGATGACCTCCTGTGGCGGCTGAACACGGTTAACCCGGTGCGACAAGCCAGCTTGCAAGGTGCCCTGGTTCTGGATGCCGAGCGCCTGCTCGCGTGGCAACCTCAAATATTATTCGTGGCCGTCTCGACTTCACGTGCCGGCGCGGACGCGCGCGCTGAGTTGGCCGAGATCCCGGGGTACGCTCTGTTGCAGCACGCGCGTGAATGGTCGCCACTGCGGGTGGTCGGCATCGCCCGCTCGGCACTGAGTTCCGTTTCCCCGCTTGCCGTGGATGCGCTCGAAGCCATGGATCGCGTGCTCGAGGAACTCGAGCCATGACGCTCAAAAGGTCGCTCACGGCACGCGCTCTGACCCCGACTCTGATCGTTTTGATGGTCTTTGCGGCACTGGTTGGCCCGCGCGGCGTTGATTCCACGCTCTTGTTGCGCGATCTTTGTAGCCGAGGTCTGACCGGTTGGGGCTGGCTCGTGTTGCTGCAACTGAGGCTCCCGCGGGTACTGATTGCCGCAAGCACGGGCGCTGCGCTTTCAATGGCAGGCGCCGCACTGCAGACTTGGCTGCGCAATCCAATTGCTGACGCGGGCATTCTGGGCATCTCCGCTTGGGGCGCACTGGGAGCCGTGCTTGCTCTTTATCTCGGGCTGAGTGCGGTCACGCCTTGGGCCCAACCGGTGATGGCCGCTGCCGCTGCATTGCTCGCACTTTCGGTGCTCTTGCTCGCGCGCCAACGCACTGAGTCGCCTGAGCGGCTGCTGATGCTCGGGGTCGGGCTGGGGGGCATTGGTGCATCACTCATTTCGCTCGTGCTCTCATGGTCCTTGCCTGACTGGAAGGCGAGTCGCCAGATCATTGCTTGGCTCCTGGGCGGCCTCGATGGGCGAACCTGGGTGCACGCGGCTGCAGCGCTGCCCTTGGCCTTCGCGGGAATGGCACTGCTGCTCGCTGAGCACGAGGGGCTCGATGCGCTGCGCTTGGGCACGCTACAAGCAGCGAGCCTCGGCGTGGATGTGCCGCGCCTCGAGTGGCGGCTGGTAGTGGGCACGGGCCTGCTCGCTGGCGCAGCTGCCGCTGGGGCGGGCGCAATTGGCTTCGTTGGCATCATCGTACCTTACTTGGTTCGCAGCACGAGCTTTGCGCGACACCGGCTGTGGCTCATCCACTCGGGCTTGGTCGGTGCGGC
>CAZCNI010000384.1:0-2709 GCA_964499765.1 uncultured Polyangiaceae bacterium | reverse complement strand
GTTGCTCGCCCCGCCTACACCCCAATGACTCCAATCTTTTCGGCAGTAGTGCTAATCTGAAGCCAATTGGCAATGAACCCGGGTTCGTGGCGTGGCAACTTGCGGTAGCTATCGAGTTCGAGGACGCGCAATACCGCCTGCGACCAGGGCATTTCATAGGCGAGACGACGCGCACTCTCCAAAGCGCGCCAGGCAGCCGCAACTGAGGGTAACGTGCTCGGATCGACGAAGCCCGCCAGCAAGTCGAGCACGCGCAGGGTTGCGCATTGTACGAGGCGGAGAAAATCAGGCAGGCGCAATTCTGCTTGGCCTTTGAGCCACCTGGCAACCGCGAAACGGCTTCGCTGAGCGGCGCGCGCCAGCTCATTGACCGTGGTACGACCGCGCAAATCATTCAAAAATGCGGCGATACCCTCAGCTTTGTGTAACTCGGGGAGTGCTTTCGCTTCGCTCGGCAACTGGTAAAACTGTCGTAGCGACGGCTCCACCGGTTTGCCGAGGCGCCTGATAGCTCCAAAGAAATCAGCCGCCGTGGGCCAGGCGCGCCCTGACTCCCACGCATAAACGACGTTGCTCCGGTACCCAAGGTGGCGGCTAAGAGCAGCCTGTGAGCGCCGACCACGCACCGCGTGAATCAGCTCAGAGCTCAGGGTCTCGAAGTTCATATCTTCCATATCGCACATATGGCGGCGTTACGGACAACGAAAAGTGCGCTACGGAACTTGTCGAACGGACACGGGCATGTCCTAATGAATTTGAGATGGAAACATTGCAACAACCAGTCAACCTCGTGTTGCTGCTTTTGCTAGTGGCCGCCGGTTGCGCGGGTGGCCAGACGGGCGAAGAATCGACCGAAGCGTGCAAGGAGGAAAGCACGGTTGTGGCACTAGACGAATCCTCGCCACTGGGGTTTTCGCCGAATCAAGTTTTGGCGACCACGGGCATTTCCGCAACGGCACCACTCAGGTGGCTTTCGACGAGCGACTTCAGCTACGGCCCAGAAAGCGGAATATCGAGCATCGATCTCCAACTGCAAGTCACGGGTGCGCGCTTCGTTAAGTCCGAAGCAAGGCCCAGTCAGACGATGGCCCTTCCAATCTGCACGGATCGCGTCGAGATCAACGTCGAGGCAACCGCGGTGACCGCAAGTGGCGCCCTCGACGAGCATTTCGACGGCGTGCTGTTAGCTACTCAAGCCAACGATGTCTGGCTGAATCACATCTTCGACCCCAGCTCGCTCAGCGGAGGCTTTTCCATCAATCCAATGACGCTCGGCGCTCGGAGATTCATTCATCTTACACTTCAGATCCACTTCGAGCAAGACCTACTCTCCGGAACGCTTTCGACTGGAATCGAGGACAGCGGCACGGGCACCGCCAACTCCAGCGTTTCATTCACGGAGGTTCCAGTGGCTTGTATTGGTAATTTCGCGGACGCCGACGCGGCGTGCACGCCGTAATCGGCGGATCGTTCGGCAACGGCTTACGTCACACGTCTTTCCCCAAGGCGCAATGGCAGCGCGTTAGGAAAGTTACATCGAGGCACCAGGAGATACTTATGAACACATTCAACCCGAATTGGATTTTCGTAATCGTTGCAGCATCGCTTGTCGCCTGTTCTGGAGGCTCCGGAGACAATCGTTCACCTGATCCAAGCGTGAACCAGAGTTTTGAAGTCCGCGGTGACTGCAATTTCGAGGCCTGCGGCGTTGTGCCGTCGTCACTCGAGAGTGTCAGTCAAGTCTCGTGCTCAACGAGCGCCGGAGCCTGCACTTGGTCTAGCTCGGCCGACGATAGCAGCGTCAGCTACCGTCCGTGTGCCGACAGCGAATGTCCGTCGAGACCCTCCCTCCAGTGCCCCACAGGCACGAGCCAGGCCTCGCAGACTTGTGGCAGCGAGAATAGTGCTGCTTGTGCGTGGACGACGACCTGCGTGCCTCCCCGTGTCACCACGCCTTGCTCTGACAATCACGGCTGTGACAACCTGCCATTAGTGGCGATGGGCGTCATCTGCAGTGACGGCTCGACCGGAGGCTTTGCCTGCGTGGCGGATGGTCAAAGTTGTCGTTGGGAGCGCAACTGTGATTGAAACACTTAGTCAATGTTGGACTGACGGGCATCAGCCCGGGTCTGCGGCGGCCATCCGCGTGCAGGCGAATCATTGTATTTCTTCGCCACGAGATTGCGATACCAACGCAGCAACGTATCCGGTGTCACAGTGCAGGCGATCCCGTTGAGGGCTGAACGGCCCAGGGCCTCGGCACGGACAGCCAGTCTCCGACGTTACAGCCAGCTCCTTGAGCTCGAATTGAGCCGTCATCCTTCAGAACGCCCTTAGCGCGAGCGGCTCTCTTTCCGGACGAAGGTCTTTGAAAAGAACCGCTCACACCTTGCCGACTTTCAATGCAGGGGTGGGTTGGCGTTTTGCGCCAATTGCAATGCCTGAGCTGCAAACCAGCCGCCTGAGACAGGATCGACCTCTCAATTTGCGTCACTGCATCGGCGCGCGGCGCTGGCGCGTAAAATTCCGTGCGTGGTTCGAGCCTTCTGCTGGGCGCTCCGGTGCACGCTTGCTCTGACTTTGCGACAGCATCCGAGTCGCCGGTGGTTGGCGACTCGCTGCCACACCCCATTGCTCCGAGCCCCCCGCATAGAGCTGACTCTTAATCACATTTCCGCGATGAAAAATTGCAGCGTGACGATCAATATT
>CAZCNI010000383.1:0-2713 GCA_964499765.1 uncultured Polyangiaceae bacterium | reverse complement strand
CAATGCCAAACTGTACCGCATGCGATAGCACGTAGCTCACGGCCGCCTCCGCCGCTTCACTGAGTACCTTGCCGAGGCTGCCGGTAGAGCGAACCTTGCCCTTGCCTGGCATTCGCGTGGTCTCGACGTAGAGAAGATCACCCCCGGCTCCGGAAACGCCCAAGCCAATGGCGATGCCTGGTACCAGCCGACGCTCGGCTATTTCAGGATGCACTTTGTGGATCCCAAGCACCTGTTCGACCATCTCTTGCGTGACCTGATCGCCGAGCACGTCTTGACCTTCCGCCATGCGAACGGTCACGGCTCGGCACACCGCGGCGATTTCTCGCTCCAGGTTTCGTACCCCGGCTTCATGCGTGTAGTAGTCGATGATGTGCTCAACACCCTCACTCAAGAATTTCAGTCGCTCCTCGTTTATTCCGTGTTCCCTCAGTTGCTTGGGAACCAAGAATTGCGTGGCGATGCCTAGCTTCTCGGACCGGGTGTAACCTGGGACTTCAATCACTTCCATGCGGTCAGCCAATGCCTCCGGGATTTCGCTGAATACGTTGGCCGTAGCCAGAAACAGCACCCGGGACAAGTCAAAGGGCACGTCGATGTAGTGATCCGTAAAGGTGTCGTTCTGCTCGGGATCCAGTGCTTCCAGCAACGCTGCCGCCGGGTCGCCTCGCATGTCAGTGCCCATCTTGTCGACCTCGTCGAGCACGAGCACTGGATTGTTGCTGACGACTTTCTTCAGTGCCTGAATGATACGCCCGGGTAGCGCTCCGACATAGGTGCGCCGATGGCCACGCACCTCGGCTTCGTCTAGAACACCACCGAGCGCAATGCGACCATACTTGCGTCCCATAGCGCGAGCGATGGACCGACCTAGCGACGTCTTGCCTACGCCTGGCGGCCCCACGAACAGAAGGATCGGACCTTTCCGATCCTTGCGCAGTTGACGAATGGCGCTGAACTCGACAATGCGTCGCTTGACGCGTTCAAGACCGAAGTGATCTTCCTCCAAACAGCGGCGCACTTCCGTGACGTTCATCCGATCACTGGTGGTGCGCGACCAAGGGAGGTCCGCCAACCACTCGACGTAGTTGTGCGCGACCTGATACTCGGCTGATTGCTGGGGCATCGAGGCCAGTCGCTTCAGTTGCTTTCGAGCAGCCCGTTCGGCTTCCTCGGACATCTCAGCGCGCTGCACCCGATCACGGAGCCGTTCAACCTCGTCATCGTCGGCACTTTCTCCAAGCGCGTCGCGAATAGTGCGCATCTGCTGACGCAGCACCAAGTCGCGCTGGGACTTGCCCATCTCATCAACGGCAATCGCGCGGCTGGCCCTGAGCAAGCTCACATGACGCTCGACCATCGAGAACACCAACTGCACTCGTTCGAGTACGTTGATGCACTCGAGCACTTGTTGACGGGTGGCGATATTAGCGTGCTCGTCCGAGAAATTAGAAGCGATCAGATCTGCAAGCGCCCCCGGGTCGCGGACGTTGTCCAGGATGCTCGCCGTTTCTTTGGGCAAGTCGGGCTGCAGCGCCAGCATGTCGCGTGTTGCGTCACGCAAACGGGCGGTCAGCTCTGGCAGTGACGGATCGCTTTTCCCTGTCTCGACCAGTCGATCCACGTGAGCTTGCATGAAAGGCTCGAGGGTTTCAAAGCTGTTAACGCGAAACCGCGAGATACCATTCAGGACCACGCTGTAGCTCGAAGAATTCAACCGAATTACTTTAACGATTCGAGCCAACGTACCGATTTTGTACAGGTCTTCGAAGGTAGGCTCTAGGGTGTCTTCCGTGCGCTGTGTGACCACGCCTACCAAAGCACCGGTGGCGTCGATGTGCTCTTCAACCAGGCGCACGCTCCGCGGTCGGCCTACGTTAACGGGCACCACTGACATTGGAAACAGAACTGAATTTCGAAGTGCCAAGATGGGCACGAGCTTCGCGTGTGGCACCAACCGTTCAGCACACATATTCCCTCGCGCCAGCGTACGACGCGATCGCAGTGTCAGCAATTAGTTATCGTGGGCGAACAGACTGTGGTAGTTGAAAGTTCTTCCCGTGGAAAATGACACCATTTCCAATGGCCCAGCGGGCCGGCCACAATTGAGGTTCGCATGAGTCGAACTGCAAAAGTCGAGCGACGTACGCGCGAGACCGACATCGCCGTTGAGCTTGAGCTCGATGGAACGGGCACCAGCGATATCAACACCCCGCTGCCATTTTTGTCCCATATGGTGGAGCAGATCTCGCGCCACGGCCTGTTAAACCTTCATGTGCGGGCGCAGGGCGACACAGAGGTCGATGGGCACCACACGACCGAGGATCTAGGCATTGTTTTCGGAATGGCGCTGAAAGAGGCCCTCGGCGATGGTTGCGGTATCCGACGTTACGGGTTTGCGACGCTGCCGATGGACGAAGCTCGTGCCTCCGTGGCCCTCGACTTGTCGGGTCGGCCCTACTTTGTTTGGAATGTTCCTTTGGCGCACGCCAAGCTGGGGATCTGGGACACCGAATTGGCCGAAGTGTTCTTCGAAGCCGTGGCGCGTTCAGCGAAAATGAACCTGCACGTCACTCTCGAGGCCGGCCGAAACCTGCACCACTGCATCGAGATCTGCTTCAAATGCTTTGCCAGGGCTCTGCGGATGGCGGTGGAAATCGATCCAAGACAAGCCGGTATCCCATCCACCAAAGGCCAACTGGACTAGTAGCCT
>CAZCNI010000382.1:0-2737 GCA_964499765.1 uncultured Polyangiaceae bacterium | reverse complement strand
ATTCAAGAACTCGAACGTGAGATGGCAGCGCTACGCTCGATGCTCGAAGAGCTGAACGCCAAACGATTGCCCAAGGACCGCGCCCTGAACCTGTTGCGCAACGCCGGAATTGGCGGTCGCGTTGCCAAAGAATTGGCGTTCAACTTGGGTAAAGGCACGCGTGACGCCTCGGGATTGCGCAACGCTTTGGCGGATCGGTTGCGCGAAAGACTTCGCGTGATTCCAAATCTACTAGCCCAGTCGAAACGTCAAATGATTGCATGCGTTGGACCGACGGGTGCTGGGAAGACGACGACTTTGGCAAAGCTCGCAGCGCGGGCTAGGCTCGACTACGGACGTTCGGTGGCGGTCATTTCTCTTGATACATTTCGCGTAGGCGCCGTTGAACAGTGGCAAAGATATTCACGACTCATCGGTACGGCCTTCGGGGTGGCACGTACTTGCGAGGATTTTGAGCGAGTTCTTTCGAATACTACCGCTGAACTGGTCCTTGTTGACACTGCGGGAAGACACTGTTCGGACACTGAGGAGACTTGGCCGCTCGTCGAGTGCATTCCCAAGGTTGCCCGCCACGAACTCAACGTGCTGGTCGTACTTCCCGCATTTCTTAGGGCAAACGATACGGAGCAGATCGTCCGCGCCTATACCGACGTGCGGCCTTCAGCAGCCGTAATAACCAAATTGGACGAGACTCAAGAAAGCGGCGGCGTAATTCAGGCGATTCTCGAAGGCGAAATGCCGATTGCCTACACCTGCCAGGGGCCAAGAGTGCCCGAGGACATTCGAGACGGCGACGCTGAATTTCTAATTCAATGTCTGCTGCCCATGGACGCTTAATCGTCGTTGATATTTGGCCGCCAAACTAGGTGAGTACGTGCACGAGATTGCTTTAGCTGACCCTGGGAAATTGTACGAGCGATACACACCTCTCGTGCGTCGCATCGCTATGAAGACCGTGCGGTCATTGCCGGCAAGCGTCACATTGGACGATCTCTTGTCGGCTGGTTGGATTGGGCTAGCAGAAGCCCTTCAGCGCCGAACTCCCACCATGGATGAGGAGCAGTTCGAGGCATATGCGTCGCATCGTGTCCAGGGTGCGATCCTCGACTACCTTCGCAGCCTGGATCCACTGACACGCAAACTTCGTGGCGCCTCGCGTAGGATAAGCGAAGCCACGGGAGATCTGACAGCAAGACTGGGCCGGGCACCCGATGAAGATGAAATTGCTGGAGAACTCGGTCTGCCTTTGGACGACTACCATCAGATGCTGATGCAAATTGCCGAGGCTGGCCTCGCTCGGCTCGAGCTCACCGAAGATTCAGGCTGGCTTGCTGAACAATCGTCGCCTGAGACATTAGCAACCGAACACGAACTAACAGATCAGGTAGCCGCTGCCATCGACGAGCTTCCCGAACGACTGCGAACAGTGCTCGGGTTGTACTATCAGGAGGAGTGCAGTTTTCGGGAAATTGGTGCTGTTCTGGGCGTAACCGAGTCACGCGCATGTCAACTCCACACAGAGGCGGTACATAGAATTCGCGGCAGGCTCAAGGGCAGATCCATGAACAATCCGCCCCGAGCCGCCCAGTCCGCATAAGCAATTGAAGTACTCATTTGCGTTCACTATGCCCTGACTCAAGGTTTGCGCTTAGGAACCGTTCGTACGGGCGTTGGTGTCAGCAGCTTGACACGATCCAGAGGGTCAAAGCTGGTTTGAAGGGTCCATCCATTGGCCGTACACTCGTTAGAAAGTGAACTCAGAGTCAGTCGTCTCGAATGTTCGATGAAAGACGCTGGGGACCTCGTCCATGCCCTACAGGACAATCTTGGCTGGACTGAGCTCCGGCTCAAGGAAGAACGGCGTGGCCAGGTAGACGACCTCGCTTTGAAGCTCCTGAGTACCTGTCAGCGGCTGGCTCAGTTGCTCGCCGGCGCAGTCGCCATCGCCCGACGTGATGCCTGTGTGACATCTCCGAACCTGCAAGAGACTACCCTGGTGGACTTGGCACACACAGTCATGCGCGAGCTCAGCAGCCGCGTCCGAGTGGCGGAATGTGACACCTCGGCATTGATCGGATTCACCGTAACAGTCTTGCATGACCCCGAAATTACGGCGAGTGTGCTCCGCCGAATCGTCGATACTTGTGTCAGCAAAACAGGCAACGATACGACATGGGCCGTAAAAGTTGGCCTTCGAGGAGTTAATGCTGCGATCGTTGTAAGCTGCGCATTGTGCAAAGCCGAAGTCAACGCAAGTACAAGCCAAGGGTCGCTCGGGCTTAGCGTCGATGATCGGCTTTTTCTTGCCGATATTCTCGAGATTTGTTCGGCATTGCTTGCTCGGCAGGGCGCAGCTCTCGGCTTTGAATTCGATGAAGCTGGGGGTTGCGAGTTTGCTATCGTCTGGCCAACTCGGGCTGGGATTGACATGGACGGCCAGACTGCTGGCACACCGGTTGCATGTGTTCACGAGGCATCAACTTACGGTGGAGCTCGTGAAATACGAGAGAATTGGAGCGGAACCATGGCGATTCAGAGCGACAGATTTGGTATTGTCGAAGTGGAAGAGAGGGACGTCATTGCGTTTCCTCAAGGAATAATTGGTTTTGCGGATGAGCGCTCGTTCGTCTTGATTCGCACCGCAAAGTCGAATGCCGTGGGCTGGCTTCAGTCTATTTCGAACCCGAGCCTGGCACTCCCCGTGGTCTCTGCCCATGTGCTGGCACCCGCCTACCCA
>CAZCNI010000381.1:0-2739 GCA_964499765.1 uncultured Polyangiaceae bacterium | reverse complement strand
CGGCGACCTTTGGTCGCAGCCAGGTCAATGCGCAGTTAGTATCAATCGGTTTTGACAATGACCTAGAGATCATCGTCAACAACAACACATCACTTGATCTGGCGGACATTAGTCCAATCGTCAACATACCGATCGCCGGCAAGTCCCGCCTGGGTGTGCGACTCGCGGGCAAATCCGGTGACCCCCTGCTGACGGGAACGCTTGCCGTCGATGACTTCGTATTTGGCGGGTTTCCCCTGGGGAACATCAAGTCAGCTCAGGTCCGATTCCGACCGTTGGTGGTGGACTTCAGCGAGGTCAAGGCGAACAAAGGCAAAAGCGACTATCTAGTTACCTCTGCTCGTCTCGACTTCAATCAGAAGGGCACCATCATCGCTGACGCCCTAGCAACCAGCGCCAAGTTAGACGTTCGTGACTTTCTTGCCATGTGGCGTTTCGATCGCGATCCGCACTACGAATCGCTGTCGGGTTGGGGCAGAGCAAACGCACGCGTTCATTACGTTTTAGGCGGCGCGGAAGATCGGTGTGGCGACGGGTTCCTCCGGATTGCGAGTCAGGTCTCGATGAGTCATCTCGAGATGTACGACGAGCAATACGATGCCGCGGATGCGGACATCGACTTCACGTGGGGTGACATTCGCGCTGGCTATATGGGCGTGAATCTAAACGTTCCAAGCCTCACCCTGCGCAAGGGAATGGGCGCGATCGTGGGCTCGGTGCAAGTCAGGCCCGGTGCTCAGCTCAACGCACATGCAGCCGTAACGGCGATTCCAGTCGGTCATCTCAATGGACTTGGTGCGGTGAGTCGACTCATTGAGGGCACCGTCGCGGGCGTCGCGGACGCCAGCGGCACGCTCGACGCGCCCCAGGTGCAGGCGAGCGTCGGCATTTCACGGCTGTTCATAGGCCGCACACGGCTAGCTCCCTCTGAAATCACGGTTGACCTCGTATCGCCTCCCCGAGCCGCGGGCACCACCACCGTGCTCAGCCGCTGCGGCAACCCCATTGCTCCGCCCTTCGACCTCGCAGAGTACCGTGCAGATAAACCTAGCGGGACGTTTCACGTCAAGGGTCAGCTCTTTGGCGGGCAGATCCAATTGGGCGATCTACAAATTACTCGACAGAGTAACAAGCACGCGAGTGGGCAAGTTGCACTACGCAAACTTGACTTGGCAGTGCTGAACGAATTAGTGAAATCCAATTCCGCGCGTGACATTGGGGGAAATCTATCGGGCGATATTGCACTCGACGATTTGCCGTTTGCAGACCCTGCCAGTATTCGTGGCGCGGTCAATCACTTCACAGCAACCCTAGAGCAGGGCGCATTGAAGGTTGCCGTGAAGCCCATGACGCAGCCCCTGACGTTTGGTTCAGGCAACCTGGACATGGCGAACCTGGATCTACACACTAGATACGGTGATATCGCGGCGGCGTTTACGGCATCTGCACATATTTCACATCTACACCAAAACCCAGAGGTCGTCGCCGAACTACGGCTGGCGCCAGTCGACCTGTCCAAGGTTGCGACCCTGGTACCCCGCGCTGAAGCGATGACTGGTAAGTTGCAGGGCAGCCTCAAGGTGGCTGGACCCTGGGGTCACCTAAGGACGAGCGGTATGCTGCAAGTGGTAGGCGGGGAACTGCAGCTCAAGGGCCTTGATTGGCCCGTCACGAACATTGAACTTGCGGTGGGTGTGAGTGACGGCGAGCTGAAGATCATCAACGGCGAAGCAAACCTTGGTATGGGCAAGCTCGTGATCTCGGGAGGTGGCTCGTGGGCAAACATGCAGTTTGGTACGATGCGGTTCAATGTCAACGCATCCGACGTACCTCTTCCAGCAGGGTTTGGGTTGAAAGGCTCAGTCGACGCCAGGCTTGAAGCGAGCATCGATCCGAACGGGGAAACGGTACGACCACATATCACGGGTGCCGTCACGCTCAACGAGCTGGAATACGATCGCCCGGTGCAAATGACTGCCGACGTGAGCACGTTGGCTCAACGCGGTCGGCGTAGCCAAGTCGAAGTTTACGATCCAGACAATGACAAGATGGACTTCGACGTGTTCATCCACTCTCGTTCACCGCTGCGGATTAACAACGAACTCATCGAAGCCGAGCTCGCGCTGGACAAGGCAGGACTCGAGTTGGTTGGGACCAATCAACGTTTTGGTTTGCGGGGCATGTTGCAAGCGAAGCCGTCTGGCAGAATCCGCCTGCGCCAGCACGTATTCGAGATCAGAGAAGGCTCCGTGCTTTTTGACGACGCTACCAGGATCAATCCCCGCGTGGACTTGCGTGCTACTACGGAGTACCGCCGCTACTCTTCGCAGAACACGGGATCGGTTGCCACGCCGAGCGGTGCTTCCGGAAGCGCAGATTCAGGGAGCGCGCTTGGTGGTCGTTGGCGCATCACGATGCACGCGCACGGAAACGCTGATGAGCTGCACATCGATCTGACCAGTGATCCGGCGCTCTCCCCGGACGACGTTTTCATGCTGCTGACGGTGGGTGTGACCCGAACGGAGGTCAACCAAGCACAATCAGCCAGCATGGTTTCCAGCGTAGCTTTGGAGGCGCTGGGTACATTGAGCGGGGCGGATCGAACGGTTCGCAACACCATACCCGTGATTGACGACTTCCGTTTCGGTAGCGCCTACTCCGCGCGTACAGGGCGCACCGAGCCCACTGTGACGATTGGAAAACGCCTGGCAGAGCGGATTCGCGCAACGGTTACGAGCG
>CAZCNI010000380.1:0-2763 GCA_964499765.1 uncultured Polyangiaceae bacterium | reverse complement strand
GCAGAAGACCTACCTCATCCAGCGCGACCACAAGCTCGAGCAACTGCATCACATGGTGCGCTTTGCTGAGTCGCACGGCTGTCGCATGGTGCACATGATTCGCCACTTTGGCGACCAGGAGGACAACGGCGCGCCCTGCGGCCTGTGCGACGCCTGCGCACCAAGTCGCATTGTTGCTCGCCGCTTTCGCGAACCGAGCCGCGATGAAGAGGCGGCCCTATCGCGCATCTTGGCGACATTGGCGCGAGACGGCGAACAGGCTACCGGCAAGCTTTACCGAGAGACCTTTCCTGACTCAGCAATTAATCGCCGTTCATTCGAGCACCTACTCGCTGGACTTTGCCGCGCGGGCCTGGTGACCGTGCAGGATGCGTCCTTTGAAAAGGATGGCGAACAGATCAATTATCAGCGGGCAAGCTTGACCGACAAAGGTTGGCAACAAGGCACCACAGTTTCCAGGATCTCACTTCCGAAAGAGTCAAACAAGACTAAAACTGCACGCAGCATCTCAACGCAGACCAAGGCCAGAACCAAGACCAAAGCCGCAAGCAAAGCCAACACCGGGACCAAAGCCAAAACCAGAAGCAAGTGGTACTTCATCAACTTGAATCGGCGCGCCAAGAAGAGAACCCTGCGGTAATACCGCATCGGCGCCAGCAAGACACTCAGTTGCCACCCGGTACTTGGCTCGGAGACCAAAGTTCCGGACGGCATTCCTTGTCCGCCTCTCGGGCGCTACCCTAGCAACAAATAGCCAACGTATCCGGGCCTTGTACTTGAAAAACGGTCAACCTACCGCCGTTTCGCTCCAAATCGAGTAGGGTTCCCAGCGTCCGTCCATGCGTATTCCCAACTGCCTCACCACATTGCACGACCAAGGAATCATTACTGAAGTATTGCGTCCCCTGATGAGCGGCAAGGAAGCGCAGATTTACCTGGTGACCTCTGGCGCAAAACTCTGCGTCGCGAAGGTTTACAAGGAAGCGCAAGATCGTTCATTCAAACATCGCGCTGCCTATACTGAAGGTCGCAAGGTGAGAAATTCGCGAGACCAGCGGGCCATGGCAAAGCGCACCAAGCATGGGCGCGAGCAAGAAGAAGCTGCCTGGCGCTCCACTGAAGTCGACGTGATCTACCGCTTACACGCGGGCGGGGTGCGTGTACCCAGCCCCTACAACTTCATCGACGGTGTTCTGGTCATGGAGCTGATTGTTGACGCTGACGGCGTACCAGCCCCGCGCTTGGGCGATCTTTCATTTGAGCCCGCAGCCGCGACAGCCATCTATGAACGTTTGATTCGGGAAGTCGTGCGGATGTTGTGCGCCGGCGTCGTACACGGCGATCTCTCGGACTACAATGTATTGCTTGGCGCAGACGGCCCGGTGATTATCGATTTTCCCCAGTCAGTCGATACGGCTCACAACAACAATGCGCGACAATTGCTGATTCGCGATGTCAACAACTTGCACGACTTTCTCGAGCACTTCGTGCCCGGTGCGCGTCGATTGCCCTACGCGGAGGAGATGTGGGATCTGCACCAGAACAATGCACTGACGCCAGACACGCAGCTTTCCGGGCGGTACCGTGCAGCTCAGCGCCAAGCCAATGTCAGCAACGTGTTGGGTCTTATCCGCGATGCGGACCAAGACGAACGCAAGCGACGCGATGCGACGGGTCGCCGCGGCGGGCCACCAGCGCGCGAGCCACCTCCCCAGGTGCCCCTCAAATTGCCCCAGCCAGGGCAGCGCGGGTTTGAGCCGCGCAATGGTGGTCGCCATCCACAGCATGCTGTGCAACCAGGCCAGCCACGGCTGTATACGTCAGCCCCGAATCGTGGATCGGAGAACTCGCAACACTCGTCACCCAATCGCGCGGGCGGAAACCCACAACGATCATCGCCCAATCGCACCGGTGGAAATCCCCAACATTCGTCGCCCAATCGCGCTAGTGGAAATCCCCAGCATTCGTCGCCCAATCGCGCCGGTGGAAATCCCCAACATTCGTCGCCCAATCGCGCCGGTGGAAATACTCATCGATCACCTGATCGCAAAGCACAGAGTGGAGTTGAGGTAATCGTACTGCGCAAACGCTCGCCATAGCGGCGGCACCAGCAGCAACGGCGACACCAGCAGCGGCAAGCGATTGCTGGTCTGCGCGGCGTGCAAATGACGCTGTGCTTGGCATAATCGCCCCCAATCGTCCGAGTCATCTCGTCTACGCGAAGTTTACCCTCAGCCAGCACGGCACCCCGCCTCTTGCTTCACCGATCCTGGCGCACAAGGTCCGCAACTCTGGGCGAGCACAGTTCCAGCTGCCGTCGAATCCGTTGTGGGTTGTATGATGTCGACCCAGCGCGGAAAGTTGGGGTTGCGCTGCTCGTCAAGATCTTGGCGGCAGCAGCCAATTTGCCGCCAAACCGTGCGACGGCTGAAGGGCCATGCACCCAACGAATTATGTCTGAATCTTAAGGCTTCCAATGGATGTGGCGTAAGTCATCACGTAACCGCTGTCCGAACAGGTACCGGATGAAAATCATGCTCATTGATGCCGAGCACGGGTCGTTGCTCAAGACGAAGGGAGAATTGGCCGAATTAGACCCATTTCTCAAGATTTCACCGCTCACCAACGCGCGTGACGCGCTCGACTTACTCGCTCGCGAATCGCACGATGTAGTGATTACCGACCTGTTGCTACCGGGCCTCGACGGCCTAGCTCTACTCGAAAGGGTGCGGCGACTCTACCCAACGGTCATTCGAATTATTG
>CAZCNI010000379.1:0-2767 GCA_964499765.1 uncultured Polyangiaceae bacterium | reverse complement strand
GTGTGAGTGCCACATCGGTGCCGGCGGCCTCGCTGACCACGGCGTGACGCCGAGGACCCCTGCAGTCAGCGATATCGGAATCGGGGCAGACCTCCTCGATGGGCGCGCTCGGTGGCGCAGCAATGCATTCGTCAACGTTGCTTACAACGGATGGGACTTGCACATTGGCTAGGTACTCTGTTGCAGCCTGCATGCTGATCAAGTTCGATGTCAGCTCTTCGCTCACCGGAGGTGCCACCGGAGACTCGTCGTCCGCTGAGTTCTGCACCAGGTGCCCGAAATTCGTGGGTGCTGTGTAGACTCCAAGGGTACGGTCGTTGGAATCGAAATAGAGCCGCAGCGGCCTTTCCCGCGCCGTCATGACCCACCATCTGAGAACCGCACTATCCTCGGCGTCCAGGGCCCCGGCTCGATTGGCGATACTTTCGAGTCGCTCGATGGCGAGCGCGAATCCCGGCGCTCCCAACAAGCGAGCTCGATAGAGTTGGTCACTTAGAGACGCGTCACTATCGGCGCTGGCTCCAATCCCAGGCGGGCATGCTCCGCGCGCCTCGAGCGAACGCTCAATCGCCTCTTCCAAGATCAGACCAAGGCGTCCACGGCTCTGCGCCCCGGGAACTTCGACGCACACGGGCATCCAGCCCTCAGCTTCGCTGCGTTGCAGAAAGTTCTTTCTCAACTCCGGTCCGACGAAGCGAATCTTCTCATCGGCGCCATTGCGCGCGGTCGGGATAGCTAGCTCGGTCATCATGAAACCTTCCTCTGAACCCAAATCACCCAAATGGCCCAGTTTCTGACCTGTCCGGCCAGGAGTTTTCTGTCTGGTCATTGGCTGCGCGTGCAGTTGGGGCAGCGGCGCATACTCGAGCCCACCATTGACGGCGCCGACGCCTTTCCGTACCTTGAGAACTGTTCCCTCTGTCGGGTACGCCAGGGCGTGTTCAATGAATCCCGAACAACCTCACGAACCGGGGAGCAATTTAGCGATGGAGCGCCAAGCTCGGACTACTTCACCGAGAAGACCAGAAGTCGCAAAGCGCTTCCCACCTAGCGCAGGCTAGGGGTTCGGAACACAGTTAGTCCCAGCGGCTCAAACGGTAAGGAACGCATGAACGGGTCGATGGTGCTTGCACTGCCGGCCCGTTCGCCTTTTTGGAGCAGAGACCCGCCTCTCTGCTTTCATGCTGAAAAATTGCGGCGTTACGAGTTGGACTGAAGTGCAATTCGTAACCTACCGTAGAAAGTTGTTGGCTGAACGGCTTTCGCCGCTCGCTGCTCTCAGGTACCGTCGAGCCTGCCCATGAATAATGTCCGCGTAAATCGGTCGTCAACCTCAACGCCCCTATCGAGGCTGCGGAGTCTTCTCTCGCCGACTCTCGGTGTACTCAGTGCCATCGCGGCATTGTGCTTGGCATCGTCATCGGACGCAGCGAAAGTGAGAGGCGTAGTGGCGGGGTTCAAGCTGCTGCGCAATCCGGTGTGGATGGAGGCGCAGGATGCAAGCCGCCACGCCTTTTCATTTCGCGAGGCCGTGCCAACGGTTCCGGCCACGGCCAGGCAGCTCTATCCGTTCATACCGAAAGAGCTGTGCATAGCAGCCCTCTCCGCGGAAAAGCAGGCGCCTCCGCCACCGGTTCTCATTCGAATTGGCGGAGGGCGTACGGCGCCGGTAACGATTGTGGTTCCGCCGCTGACCAAGCTCAGCTTTCAGAACACTGACCCGTTCCCGCACCGCCTGTACGGCTATAACTTGCCGTCCTTCAGCCCTTCGGACACGGGACGCGGTGCCAATCGCGATTGGACGGTACCGGCTGCGGGCGTGTTCGAGATTCGCGATGAAGCAGCGCCGAGTCTTCGAATGTGGGTCATCGGCGATGACAACGTCGCAACGATCGCCTATCCATCGCTCAAAGGCGAGTTCCAGCTTTCGATCAATCAGCCTGGTGATTACCAGGTGCAGGCGTTCTTCTCAGGAAAGAAAGTGGGTCCCGCGATTCCAATCAAGGTGACCACTACGGATATCGAAATGGGCAAGACACCGCTGGTGGTCGCCAAGAAAGACTCGGCCGCGGGCAAAGACAAGGACGACGACTCTGACAAGGGCAAACCAGAAGATGGCTCGAGTGCGGACGCCGGCGTGGCGAAGTGAGAGGACTTAGAAAATGCTCTTGACCCGTTTTTGGAATGTTCTGGTTGCGTTGCTGCTGGGCGCTGCCGTCTTCGTGCTTTATCTCGCGGTGAGCATGTATAACCGTGCGGGAGCGCGGACCTTGGCCGAGCGCCTGAGCTCAGATTCTCAGGTGGTTTCCTGGTATCTGAAAGAAGACTCGCGGGAACGCGCGGCTCAATTGATTCAATTTGCCGTCAACTCGGAGCTCGCCCGCGCACTGCAAAAATCCAATGAGTCTGAGGCCAAAGTTCCGCCTCAAAGCGCCGAGAAGGTGCACAAGGAATTGCGCAGCATCCTCGAGAAGATCCCGCCAGAGTTCTCGTTCGACGCAGTGTTCGTCGTGGACCAACTGGGTCGCGTAGTCGACCACTCGGGCTATGAGCAAGCTTCGGGAATGGAGAACTTCGAGCTCGGTGGCTACTCGGTGGTGGCTGACGCATTGCATGGCTACATTCGTGACGACACGCTGATCCTCGACCGCATGTATCGCGTGGTGGCCCGACCCGTGGAGCTTGAAGCAGGGCAAGCACCGGTCGGTGCCATTATGGGCGCTAGGATTGTCGATGACCGGTTTTCGCGGGCTTTGTCCATGCGAAC
>CAZCNI010000378.1:0-2784 GCA_964499765.1 uncultured Polyangiaceae bacterium | reverse complement strand
ATAGTCGCGGTCGACCGATTCGCATGAGCTGCCCGGGACGTACTGGGTGGCTCGTGATGTTTTGTTGATGCCATTTTCGTTCGTGACAGCCGCATCGAGTCCCCAGTCTGTGAGTCCACTGAAGGTTCCATCGGTGGTCATGTCGAGCGCTGGACAGTACTGGTTTTTGGCAAAACCCCACGACCACGCCAACCAGCCTGTTTGCGTCTTCTCAGCCGCGGCCAGCACCGTGGAATAGTTATATTGACCTGCACAGCTGTAGTCTGCCGTGTGCGAGAAGCCTGAAACTTCGCCAATCAGCAGCGGAAGGACTGCGGCGCGTGCTCTGTTCAGCTGCGCTGCGAGCGTCTCGCCCGAATCACTCGACCCTCCTGCGTTCACGTTGAGCAGCAAGTTGTGCGAGGGGTCCGCCGCTATCCGCGCCTGACCCGACGATGAAAGCAAGGTTTCCACGTCCGAGCCTGCCAGCGGCGCATCGATTGCCAGCGGGACATTGATCGACGCAGTTCGCATGCGAGCAATTGCAGCGTCGTAACGTGACGCCCAGGTACCAGCGGTTTGGGAGGCATCAGTGCTCTTCTCGCGCAGAGCAATGATGAGCCAACTCTGATGTTTGTCTAACACACGCTTTACGGCCTCGCTGGTCCAGTAGTCAACTGCTTGGGAAACCGACGTTGGTATGACGACCTGATCCTGCTCCGACTCGCCCCCATTGAACGCGTAGACAATTGGTACGAGCCGTTGGGCTTCCGCGTCGCTTAGCACCCGGTCGAGGTCATCTGCCGAGTCCGACGTATGCCAGTAGAGTCTTATCGAGTTGGCGTTGGTCTTTGCGATCTCGCTGAATGCGGCCTCTGCTGCTTGCGCCCCAATGTAGGTAACCATTTCGTTTGCGCCGCGGAGCACGACTGCTTCGCCACAAGGGCTACAGAGGTGCCGCCCCGCGACATGGAACGTGGAACTTCCCACCACATCACAGGAAACGTCAGGCTGTGTTTGTTGCTGATCTAGCGCAGTTGCCTGCAGGTCAACGCTTCCACATGCAAACAATACCGCTGCTATTGGACACCCACAAAGGACGGAGATTGCCGAGCGGCTTGGTTGCATTGCAGACTCCAGACGAGGCCGTCGAACGGCTGCTCAAGGATCCCACTTCACAAATATGCGTCAAGCTAACGGAAAATGAGTGTCGATTATGGTGGCGTTCCAGGTTTCCTCTGGAAATAATCAGTCTCAACTGAGGCTAGTCCGTTGATGGATGCCAAAAACCTTGACCGGGTTGCGTTGGTGTCGGCAACTTATCCGACGATGAGCACAGCTGCGCGTCCTGACTCGCAGAAGTCAAACATACGTCCTTTTCCAAAGGATCGCTTCAGTGATGCTGAGCTCGTGGTGGCCGTTGGCCAGGGTGATCATCAAGCCCTGGAGGTTATCTGGACGCGATACGCGTCAGCTGTTCGTTCGACGCTGTTCTCGGCCCTTGGGCCCGATCACGCGATAGAAGATCTGATTCAGGATGTCTTCATTAGCTTCTACCGATGCGCGAGCCGCCTCAAGAACCCGTCGGCGCTCAAAGCCTACTTGCTGGGGTCGGCGGTGCGGATCGCCGCCTTTGAGCGGCGCACCCGCGGCAGGCGCTCCAAGTGGCTCAACATTTTCCAACAGTATGGTGCTGATGCGACTGAGCGTCAGTTGCCGGAAGTTGGGCAAGCGGATCTTCTATCGGCTCTACACCGCGTGCTCGATCAAGTCTCCGAGCGGCTGCGTACGGCATTCATCCTCCGTTACGTGCAAGACCTAACGATTGCCGAAATCGCCGTGGCCATGGAGACTTCTGAGGCCACTGCCAAGCGCGACGTGGCGCGTGGCCGCGCACGCGTGCTGCTCTTGGCTTCACGGGAGCCCAGTCTGTGTGATTATCTCAAGTACCTTGGGGGCGGTGAGCCATGACCGGTCATGAACACCACAGCGATGACGCCAAAGCGGCGGCACTCGCCAACGTGCTGCGCAATGGCGCAGAAGTGAGTGCAGTAGACGACTGGCAAGAGACGGGACTCGAGCGTTTGAGTCGTTCCGTGATCGTGGTGAAACGAATCGCGCCCCGGCGGCGCCGTTGGCCCGCCTTTGTCTTGGCTGCTGCTAGCTTCGTGCTCGTCATTGGGGGTGCGTTTTGGATGGATCTTGGCGACCGTGCCAAGAAGGTTACTTTCGAAGTGCAAGGCGCGGACCTCAACAATCCAAACTACGTGATTGCGCCCGAGAATGGTACGGCTCACCTGAAGTTCAGTGATGGTTCCACGGTTGACCTCGAGCGAAGCGCGCGGTTGCGCGTGCAACAAGCGACGCCTCACGGTGCAACCCTGCTTCTTGAGCGAGGCACGGCCGTGACCCACGTTGTGCACCGCTCGAATTCTTCTTGGAAGCTGTTTGCGGGCTCGTTCGAGATCGCGGTCATTGGCACGCGTTTTCAAGCAGGCTGGGACCCAGCCACCGAGACGCTTCAGGTCGATCTTTACGAAGGTACGTTGCAAATTGGTGGGCAGCGCACGGGCGAGATGGCCGTGCTCAAGAACGGGCAGCGCTTCCACGCGGTGGGATACCGGGCGAACTGGAGTATTTCCCCCATTGACGGACCGCGCGATGCCGGAGGTGATGTCTTGCCCGTGCCATCAGTCGCGGCCTCACTTAATGCCCCCGTGCAGCAGCCGGAATCACCCGTGGGCAAAGTTTCGTCAGCGCAGCCCGCGCCTGCGCGCGCGGCACGCGACTGGGCATCCGCGGTGG
>CAZCNI010000377.1:0-2791 GCA_964499765.1 uncultured Polyangiaceae bacterium | reverse complement strand
AGGTGGCGGAGCGGCTAGGGGCACGAATCGACGAGCTTTCTGCTAGTCAGGCCCCTTTACTCGAGATCGACCGAAGTGGCGGACAAAACAGGCATCTTCCGCTGGCTCGCTAACAATTCACACGTCTAAATCCGCCTGGTGATTGGCAGCGGGTGAAATGCGCGATATAGCCGAGGCCCCGGCACAGCCATGTCCCCAGATTCTCATCCCCCACTAAGCGATTCCGACACCACGACTTCGGCGCAAACGACCGAAGCAGCGGCGACGGATCGCGTCGAGCCCTCGAACACCCAACTGGTTAGCGACGCGCACGAAGCTGAAACTGCTTCGTCGAGCCCAACCGCAACCGAAGCCATGCCAGACGCCGAGGCACCGCCAAGCGTCAGCGATGACTCTGGTGATGCGGATGGATCATCGGAAGATGATACGCACGATGCTGACGCCAGCGGTGACGAGCAAGCAGCAGGCCCAGACGGCGCAAAGAAGAAGAAGCGCCGCCGAAAGAAAAAGAAGGCAGGTGCCCCAGGTGAAGGCGCAAGTGAACTTCCCCCTAGGACCAGCCAGCGGCCACACGCGCATGACCGCGTTCCGTTCCGCATCGGAGAACAAGTCTTCGGCAAAGTAACGGCTGTGCTCGACGAAGCGATCATGGTGGACTTGTCTGGCAAGGCACTTGGTATCTTCGACCGCGCCGAAATGGAGCCAGACGATCTGATCCCGCAGGTGGGCGAGAATTTCGTGGCCGAAATTCATAACGACGGTGGCCGCGGTGGCTGCGTTGTGTTGTCACGCAAACGGTTGCGTGAAGAAGACATCAAGCCCGTAGTCGAGAAGGCGTGCCAAGAAGGTACTCTCGTCAAGGGCCTGATCACCGGCACAATCAAGGGCGGCATCGAAGTCGACATCATGGGCCTCAGAGCTTTTGCCCCGGCTTCTGGCACCGACCTGCACCCAGCCAACGCCAACTTTGCAGCTCTCGTTGGTCAGCGTCTCGACTTCAAGGTGATTCAGTTCGAGAAGAGTGGTCGTGACGTAGTCGTAACACGGCGCCCCATGCTCGAGGCAGAAGCGCACGAGAGACGCAAGCTCGCGCTGACTTTGCTCACTGAAGGTCAAGTCATGGAAGGCGTGGTTCGCACGGTGGTTGACTGGGGACTTTTCGTGGCGCTGCCCGAAGCCGAGAACCTCGAGGGACTCGTGCACGCAAGCGAAGCAAGCCACGACCCACGACCGCGGCTGCTCGAGCAATTCAAACCGGGTGATCGCCTGCAAGTGCAGATCACGAAGATTGACGAAAAGGGCAAGATTTGGCTCAGCCGCAAGGCTTTGGTCGAAGATCCCTGGTCATCGGCGCGTGAGAAGTTCTCGGGGGGAACTCGACATCAGGGTACCGTACTCTCGCTCGAGAATTTTGGAGCCTTCATCGAGCTCGAACCCGGTGTCGAAGGGTTAATCCACGTCTCTGATCTTTCGTTCGACCACATTGAACACCCAAGCGAGAAGCTCAAAGTCGGTGACGCCGTCGAAATCGTGATCGCCCACGTGGACGGCAGAAACCGCAAGCTGGTGCTGCACCTGGCCCCGCCACCTGAGCAGGCAGATGAGCCGGCGCAGAAGATCGTGCGCAATGCCAACGTCAAGGTCGAGATCGTCAAGATCGAGTCGTCGGGACTAGTCGTGCGAGTAATGGGCGTGACCGGCAGAGCAGCGCGCGGGTTCATTCCCGCCGGGCAAACGGGCACGCCTCGCGGCTCCGAGCTCCGCAAGTCATTCAAACAGGGCGCCCGAATCGACGCAAAGATAGTCGATATCGACCCTCGGCGCGGAGAGCCAAAGCTATCCATTCGGGGCTTGGCTGAGGACGAAGAACGCCGGGCCACGCGCGAGTACCGCCAAAAAGTCAAGGCGGAGAGCAGCTTTGGCACGCTCGGTGACCTTTTCAGAAAGAAGCTCGCAGGTGCAACCACTGAAAGCAAGCCCAGCGACGACACAACTGGCCAGGAATGAACGGCCTTTGAACCAAAACGTTCATTGACAAGTACCCCGTATTCGCTCATATTCCGCGCCGCATTTCAGCCCTTGCGCCTAAGCGCCCGTCGCGTGCATTTGCACACGTAGCCTGCCAACGATTCGAGTTGATGGGCAATCACCGGGACAGCGGCCTCGGGAAAAATGCTCGCTAGCAACTGAGGATTCTAAGAATGGTTTCAAACACCTGTCATTCGGATCGCCGTCGTGCCATCCGCAAACAGTCTGCCGGAAGAGACAAGGCCAAAGCACGAGTTCGTCTCGGAACACCTCGTTTTCCCCTCCAGCCTGAAGGCTACAACCCTAACGCCGCGGACGCGAAAAAACCCACTCCGTAAGGCAGGAACAACGAGATGGCGAATCATCCCTCAGCAGAGAAGCGAAATCGGCAGCGCGTCGTTCAGACAGACGCAAACCGAAGCGTCAAAGGCGCTGTGCGCACCGCAGTAAAGAAGGCTCGCGTGGCGATTGCTCAAGGCGACGCCCAAGCAGCTTTGGAACCGGTTGCGCAAGCAAGCCAGGCATTGGCCAAGGCAGCCAGCAAGCGGATCATTCATCCGGGCAGCGCAGCGCGCACGACTTCACGAATTCAGTCGCAGCTGCACGCAATTCGCAAGGCGTAAGTCAGTTTGCTGGCATCCGCAACCTAGCTGAGGCAATGAGCCGTCGGCTAGGTTGTCGTGCGTTAGCATGGGCGAGTTTCTTTGCCTCAACATGATAAGCTTGGGCTTGCTCGGTAATCACGACTGAGCAACGGTGCCTA
>CAZCNI010000376.1:0-2799 GCA_964499765.1 uncultured Polyangiaceae bacterium | reverse complement strand
GTCAGCCATCGCCGATAGCTCGCGCGCAAACGCGTCGTCGTTGGTTTCTTCACCAGCGTGAAACCGTAAGTTTTCGAGCAACACCGCTTGACCCGGGCGTACGTCTGCAATGGCCTTTCGAGCGCCATCGCCCACGCAGTCGTCAGGCAAAATGATCTCCCACTGGGTAAGCTCGGCCAGCTTGAGTCCAATCGGTTCCAGACTCAAGTCAGCTTGGGCTTTTCCTTTGGGCTGTCCGCGATGGGAGCCAATGATGATTCTTGCTCCTGCATTGGCCGCGTACTTTAACGTGGGTAAGGCAGTCTCAATTCTTTGACCGTCAGCCACCGTGCCCGTGTTGCCATCAATCGTCAGATCCAAGTCGAGCCGAATGAATACCCTCTGGTTCTCCAGTTCCAGGTCTTCAATGGTGGGCAGATCAGTCAGCAGTGACATGAAACATTCTCAAGTAGAGGTGGAGGCGGCGATAGCGCCGGATATAGGCCACTGGTTTGAGGCCTCGTCAAGCCTCCGCTCACCAGCGGCAACGAGATCATTGAGTCCCAACCACGCCCAACTCGCGGAATCGGCGATAACGGCATTCTCGTAGCGCGTGTCGGTCCAGTTGGCAAAGCGGTTCGAGCGTTCGCGCAATTGCGTCATCGACGTTTTTGATTGCGAGTTCCTTGTCACTATGCGCGCCCCCGGTGGGTTCGGGAACAATTTCATCAATGACCGACAGTTCAAGGAGCTCAGGGGCCGAAAGATGCAACTGTTTTGCAGCTTCCGCGACCTGGTTGGCATCTTTCCAGAGAATCGAAGCGCAGCCCTCGGGCGAGATTACGGAGTAGTAGGCAAATTCGAGCATGAGGACTCGATTGGCCACACCGAGTGCCAATGCACCGCCTGAGCCACCCTCGCCAATGATTGTTGCAACGACGGGCACAGTGAGACTTGCAAGCGTCTCAATGCAGCCGGCAATTGCCTCACTTTGACCGCGCTCCTCAGCGCCGATGCCTGGGTAGGCTCCAGGCGTATCAATGAACGTAAGCACGGGCAGCCCGAAGCGCTCCGCCAATCGGTATAGTCGTTGGGCTTTGCGATAGCCTTCGGGATTGGGCATGCCGAAATTGCGTTTAACGTTGTCTTTGGTCGACCTCCCTTTCTGGTGACCCAGCACAACGACACTTCTGTTCCGATACTTGGCAAGACCTCCAACGATTGCAGCGTCATCGGCGAAGCAGCGATCGCCCTTGAGTTCGATCCAATCGGTGCACATTTGCTGAATGAAATCTAGCGTGTAGGGACGCCCTGCCTGTCGCGACAGCGCAACTCGCTCGATCGGCGCAATCGTGCTGAAAACCTCGCGCGCTAAATGCGAAATGCTCAGTTCGAGTTGCCCAAGCTCAGGCGCTGCTTTCGGATCGGTGCCCACCAGTTGGCGCAACTCGCGAAACCGTTCTAGCAGGAAAGCCACCGGGCGCTCAAAAGGCGGAACGTGTGCCATGCTCAAATTGCCTCGTAGCGCGCCATTCCAAAGCAGCCAACGCATTTTCTACTGCGTAACGGTTGTCGCGGCGGCGATCTTGCTCCGGGCCCGGACCCGGCGCGCGAAATAAGGCTGACCCCTACGTGAGCGTTGCGCGTGAGCGTTGCTCGCCAGCTAAGTACCTACGGTTGGTCCCACAGCAGTCGGTACCTGCCCCATAGCCGCATGGCCAAGGACGCTGAATACACGGAATGGCTTATCCTTGCCCTTGAGTTGAGCAGGTGCCAACTCTTGATATCGAAAACGTGCACTCAATCGCACCAGCGTTTGCTCACTGACCAAGATCTGTCCGCCCTGTGCTACTCCGCACAACCGAGCGCTAGTATTCGCAGTGTCACCAATAACGGTGTAGGAGAGCGACTTGGAGCTTCCGATATATCCTGCCACCACCGGACCAGAATGGATGCCAATTCCAATCTGCAGTGGAGGTCTCCCCAACCCGGCGCGTTGTTGGTTGAATCGTAACAGAACATCAGCCTGCTCAAGAGCGCACTCAACAGCTCGCAGTGGATCATCGGGGTGAACGACTGGCGCACCCCATAGTGCCATGATTCCGTCGCCCATGAACTTGTCGAGAGTGCCCTCGTACTTGAAAATCGTTTCAACCATCTGTTCGAAGTACTCGTTAAGCATCTCGACGATGCCTTCGGGGGGAGCTCCGTCGCTCATACGAGTGAAGCCTCGGATGTCGGAATTGAACACCGTGCAATCACTGACCAATTGGCCACCCTTTTTTACTTCGAGCTCGCCTGACAACACTCGCTCGGCCACGTTGGGTGATAGCAGGCGACTGAAACGCTCCCGGTTGACGATTTCGTGTTCGATCTTCTTGGCGAGAATATTGATCTCGATGAACATGGCTGCCTGGGCGGCAATCGCCGTGGCAATTTCCATGTCTTTCTGTTGAAACTGGGCAAGCGATTCGCTGTCCAGCCATAGAACGCCCAAGATCTCGTCGTTGTGCAACAGGGGGGCGACGATGGCAGACGTGATTCGGTTGAGAATCATGCTCTTGCCTTTTGATGCTGCGAAATCCATGGCAGCGTCGTGAGTCAAGACAGTCGCTCGCTCTTGAATGACGTGGTTGAGAATCGTAGACGATACGCTGATGGGCTGATCGGTGCCGTCTCGCCGTCGAGTGGCCGCAGGAATGAGCTCACCTCCAGGCTCGACAAGGAAAATGGCACCTCGATCGGCTCGGATGAACTTGAAGATTGTTAGCAAGATCTTGTCGAGCAAAGAGGGCAAGTCTCGCTCGAGGGCTATCTCGC
>CAZCNI010000375.1:0-2802 GCA_964499765.1 uncultured Polyangiaceae bacterium | reverse complement strand
CTCGGCAGTAAAGTGCCGGCCATGGTCCAGTATCGAAGCAGAACCACGACTCAGGGTCGCAACATGGCTGGTGCACGTTCGCTTTGGCGGGCAACCGGTATGAAGGACGCGGACTTCAATAAGCCCATCATTGCCATCGTCAACAGCTTCACTCAGTTCGTGCCTGGCCACGTACATTTGCAGAATGTTGGCCAGCAGGTGAAGCAAGTCATCGACGCAGCTGGTGGTTGGGGCGTCGAGTTCAATACAATTGCCATTGATGACGGCATCGCCATGGGCCATGGCGGCATGCTCTATTCGTTGCCCAGTCGTGATCTCATCGCAGACAGTGTGGAGTACATGGCCAACGCCCACTGTGCCGACGCGCTGTTCTGCATCTCGAACTGCGACAAGATCACGCCGGGGATGTTGATGGCCGCAATGCGGCTGAATATCCCAGCCGTGTTCGTTTCCGGGGGCCCGATGGAAGCCGGTAAACTTGCCGGGGACAAAGGGGGCGCTCGCAAGTTGGACCTGATTGACACAATGATCGCTTCCAGTGACGACAGGGTCACCAACGACGAGATCGACGACCTCGAGCGCTCAGCTTGCCCTACCTGCGGTTCGTGCTCCGGCATGTTTACGGCTAACAGCATGAATTGCTTGAACGAAGCCATTGGCCTTGCGCTGCCCGGCAATGGCACCTACCTTGCCACTCACAAGCAGCGCTGGCAGTTGTTCGAGCAGGCAGCCAAGTTACTGGTCTCCAACACCAAGCGCTACTATGAGCAAGACGACACTTCAGTGCTGCCGCGAAGCATCGCCACGTTCAAAGCCTTTGAAAATGCCATGGCGCTCGACATTGCCATGGGTGGCTCCACCAACACGGTGCTTCACCTGCTGGCAATTGCTCAAGAGGCAGGTGTCAATTTCACGATGGCCGACATTGACCGGTTGTCACGCAAGGTGCCGAATATCTGCAAGGTTGCGCCGGCAACGCAGAACTTTCATCTGGAAGACGTGCACCGCGCTGGTGGGATTCTTACAATTCTCGGTGAGCTCGAACACGCGGGGCTCATCCACCGCGATGTGCACACAGTACACTCGCGCACGATGGGCGAGGCGATCGACCAGAATGACATTCGTCGCGCCACGGCCACCGCACAAGCCAAGCAGCGCTCGCTTGCCGCACCGGGCGGCGTACCGACACAGGTGGCTTTCTCACAAGACAAATACTACGCGGCCGCTGATGTCGACCGCGCTGCGGGCTGTGTCCGCTCGGTCGAGCATGCGTACAGCAAAGACGGCGGTCTTGCCGTACTTTACGGCAACATTGCCACCGACGGCTGCATCGTGAAGACCGCTGGCGTAGACGAATCCATCTTGAAATTCGAAGGCCCGGCCAGGCTCTTTGATTCACAGGATGCCGCTTGTGACGCCATTCTCGCGAATCAGATCAAAACGGGTGATATCGTCGTCATCATATATGAAGGCCCCAAGGGAGGCCCCGGCATGCAAGAGATGCTGTATCCAACGTCGTTCATGAAAGGCAAGGGTCTAGGCAAGCTCTGTGCACTGGTCACGGATGGGCGCTTCAGTGGCGGTACGAGTGGCCTGAGCATTGGCCATGTCTCACCCGAGGCAGCTGAGGGTGGCGCCATTGGCCTTCTGCAAGAGGGCGACCGCATTTGCATCGACATTCCGAATCGCACCATCAACGCGCAAGTCGATGACGCCACGTTCGAGCAACGTCGCAAAGCAATGCTGGCACGCGGTTCCAGTGCTTGGCAGCCCAATCGAGAACGCCAGGTCTCCGCTGCTCTGCAAGCCTATGCACTCATGACCACGAGTGCTGCACGGGGCGCGGTTCGCGACATCAGCCAGCTCAAGTCGGGGCGCTGACCAGCACTCCGAGGTTCAATTACTTCGGCGATTGAGCTCGGCTTCCAGTGTCGCAACGACCTCTGAATAGGTCAATCGATTCTCCTCACTCAGCGACGCCAGATCCCGGTGCGCTTCGAGTATGACTCGCCCCATCACATCGGGCATGAGCTCCCTGCTCTCCAGGGGCACCTCAGATACGCGGGCCTCGTGCTCGAAAGGCCACTGCTCCACGATGATAAACAGCGTATCGAACGATGCCGAGCGCAGGCAAGTCAAGACATCTCGGTCTGCGCATACAATGACCGAACGCCGGCCGTGTTCGAGTGTAGCGCGTCCGATTCGAGCCAGCAGTCCCATGCCCGTGCTGTCGATGAAGTCGAGCTCGCGAAGATCGATAACGATCGCGTCGCGACCTTGTTCCAGCAAGAAACCGTCGAAGAATGACCGCACGGCCCGCGCGGTCATGAAACGAATCTGGCCCTTGAGCACCAAGACGAGAGATTCGTCGAGATGGCCGTAAAATGCTCTAGGAGCGGACATTGTCGCCATAATTTCCTCCTCGTTGAATGATGAGAATCGCCACATCGTCGGGCAGCGCCAAGCCATCGCTCAGATGCAGTTCGTTCCTAGCTTGCTCAATAGTCACATCGAGCCTCCCGAACAGGGCGCGCAGGACGCTCATCTTCCCGTCCAGATTCGCCTGCGGAAGCACTTCGAGCACGCCATCGGAAAACACGGAAAGGCTCATCGACGGCGCGAGCGTGAGGCGATGCTCGTCATAGTGAGTTCCTGAAACCATCCCCACGGGCACGCCGGGCTGTTCGAGCGCTCTCGCGCCAGCAGCGTCACAGAGAATGGGCCACGGAAAGTGCCCGGCATTGGCATAAAGCAGGGTGTCGTCGCGAAGATCGATGACGCCATAAAACATGGTCAAGTGCT
>CAZCNI010000374.1:0-2813 GCA_964499765.1 uncultured Polyangiaceae bacterium | reverse complement strand
CCATCATATCGGGGGTGGCTGATGCCCAGAGTTTGCAGGAGGCTCCACGCACCGTGGTAGATATGAGTGCCCAAAATCACCATGGCCAGCACGTACAGTCCCGACACCCAGGGAATTTGAAAGGCGTTCACAACGTTCTGAAATACTTTGCCGTGCTCGTCGTGGACGTAGCTGCTGCTCATCGCAATGCCGGGAAATGTGAAGTGGGCAATGTGGAATACTACGAAGAGCAGGATTACGATACCGCTCAACCACATCAATTGCGCGGCGTAGCTCGTAACTACCGTCTGAGTCTTGCGATACCCGATCGGCCTTGCCGCTGTTGAGCGGGCATAGAGCGAGATCACCATCCAACCGTGCAAGACGAAGCAGAGCAACAAGATGCTGCGAATAGCCCAGAGCAGTGGCCCCAAGGCTTTCAGATGCTCGCCATAGCTGTCCAGCGTTGCTGGACCTAGATACACTTGCAAATTGCCGAGCATGTGTCCTAGGAGGAAACCCAAGAGCACCAACCCGGTGACCGCCATTATGGCTTTCTTGCCGAGTGTAGTGTTGAACAGAGATAACGCTTTCTGCATTAGAGCACCGCGAAGTTCCGAGGTTATTCGAAGAATGGCATTCTTGCAGATGCTGTTCTTCGAGTTTTTGCCGGACAATTCGTCAATCTACCGTGCCAAGGGTTGGGCTCGGCGGACCACAAAGCGGGGACGCGGATAAAATCTCCTAACGCCAACGCCGCCTGCGTATAGCACAGCGCTCAAGTTTGGGATCACGCAGATCACTGCATTATCTGCAGGTCACCTGCATCCCCCAAGAAAACACTACATCGGCCGGATGAACACCGAATTTGAATTCAGTACCACGTCTGCCTGGACAGTAGGCCCAGGCACACTTCAACGTTGTTTGAGATTCTGCGCCACGAAGTCCCAGTTGATCAACTTGTCGCAAAAAGCTTCAAGGAAAGCCTGTCGAGCATTTCTGTAGTCAATATAGTAGGCGTGCTCCCATACATCTGCCGTCAGCAATGGCACCACTGGCTTGGTCAGCGGTGTTTCAGCGTTGGGAGTATCGAGAATCTTCAATGTACCACTCTCAGAGACCAACCATACCCAACCGGAACCAAACCGCCCCATGCCCGAAGCAATCCAGGCCTGGCGAAACTTGTCCCAACTGCCAAAATCGCGCGTGATCATCTGCGCAATCTCCCCTCTGGGCTCGCCACCCCCAGATGGCTTCAAGCTCTGCCAGAAGAAACTGTGATTCCAAACTTGCGCTGCGTTGTTGAACACTGCGCCCGATGACGAACGAATGATCTCCTCCAAAGACTTGCTGGATTCCGGCGTACCCTCCACAAGACTCTTGAGTTTTACCATATAGGCCTTGTGGTGCTTTTCGTAGTGGTACTCGAACGTTTCCCGACTCATGACGGGTGCCAGGGCATCTTTCTCAAATGGTAGTGGCGCAACTTCGAAGTTCATCTTGGTAGTTCCTTTCGCTGGCCCCAGTAGACTCGTATTCTGGTGAGCTGTCTCCGCGCAATAGCGGAGTTGGCCTGGCGGAACCTGGGTCACTGCAATGGCCGTGTCAACGTTTGCCATAGCCACCTGAGCAGGTACGGTTTCCGGCAATTGACTCAATATAGTGCGAGAAGGCCTGAATTTTGCCATTGTCGGCCCGTCTACCGGTACCATCCTCTGCCCCCCGTGCGGTTGCACCTATTTCCGTAATGAATTGCTGGACACGACGTCGTCAAACAAGTAGAAGGCACCGCGCAGCCGAAGTGGCGGAACTGGCAGACGCGGCGGACTCAAAATCCGTTGCCCGTAAGGGCTTAAGAGTTCGACTCTCTTCTTCGGCACAAATAGATTTGTGGTTGCACCTGCTCTTTTGCGGTGCCAGGTGATTCGTCGATGGGTAGCGCGGAGTCTCGTTCTGGTCGGGGAACTCGCAGACCGCTAGTGCGGCTGGCGAGTCTACTCGAGGAGACTCGGACGAAAGCAGCGATCAACAGTGGTCAACTTATCGATCGTGAAACTTGGCGCAGAATACTGGGCGATAGAATAGCTCAGCACTCGGTCCCGCGTACTTGTAGAGGCAAGACCCTCACGGTTGCGGTTGGCTCTTCTGTGTGGGCACAAGAGCTTTCCCTGCTCATGCCGGACATCATCCGCCGACTGCAAGGTGCGGGTTTTGGCGTTTCCGATTTGCGATGGCAGGTGCAACCACTGCCACCCAACGAGCCTTCGCCGATTACTGCCAAGCGCCATCCCCCTCTTGCCCGGCTCCCCAACGAGATCGAGCTAGCTCTGGTTAAAGTCAAAGATCTTGAATTGCGCCACGCAATTCAAGAAGCGGCTGCTCATGTAATGGCGAGACAGCAACGCATCGCTAGCGCAGTGCCGCGAGACGCTCAAGTCCTTCAATCCGTTGAACCAAGAACTTCTCAGCCGGACCCAAGCGGGACTGAACAGCACGCAGGGTGGCAACGTACTCGCGCAAGGCAGTCAGATTGACGCCTGATATTTTCCGCAAGAGCTCGTAGAGCGTATCAACAACATAGACAGGCAACGGTCGTCGCAGCACACTGTAGAGATCGATGCAGTACTCGACCCAGGATGCTTTCCCGGTGACTACAGCAAGCTTGATTGCATACGTTACGGCCTTGTCTGCAGTCTGAGGCGGACAAACGTGCCCGAGACGCGCTTTTTCGAGCAAAGTCTGCAGATACGTTGTCAAGATTCGTTCTGCATCCTCGCCACGTCGTAGCGCGATAACCTTGTCGGCCACGGTTGCCAGAAGATCCAACCCCTCAC
>CAZCNI010000373.1:0-2816 GCA_964499765.1 uncultured Polyangiaceae bacterium | reverse complement strand
CGAACACGACATAAGACAATCTCGGTTTGATCAAGCCTAGCGTTGCCAAGCCGCCTTGACCCAAGGCTTGTGTCAGTTAGCCTTGGGTGGTGGTTGGTGACGGCAAAGTACTGATTCGCGAAATCTCGACGGCACTGGTCGGAAAGACGACACTGTCCGGGTCATGTGGCGTTCTAGTGAAAGTGCACGACGTTCCCGCGGCGCCTCAACAATTGGTAATCACAACTGGTTCCATCGTTCTGGGTGCAGGCCGCGATGCCGATCTCGTAATCGGTGACGATAGTGTTTCACGCAAGCACCTCCAGATTGCCCTCTCCAACGAGGGCATTGAAATTGTCGATCTAAACAGCTCGAACGGTACCTACTATCAGGGTCAACGGATTGGACGCCTGACACTTGACCGCGAAGCAACCTTCATGCTGGGGCGTGTCAAGGTGACGGTAGCTCCGCAGGTCAAGCCGGATGCAGCAACGGATTCGGATGCGACGCGCTACGGTGATCTAGTGGGTGCAAGTGCCGAGATGCGGCACTTGTTCTCCAATCTGACCGAATTAGAGCAGTCCATTGTACCGCTGCTGATTGAAGGTGAAGCAGGCACGGGCAAGCAGCAGATGGCAAGAGAGATTCATCGGCGCTCGCCCGTCCGCGAAGGGCCTTTCATTATCGTAGGCTCATCGTCCGTCGATGTCTCATCGATGCGCAACGAACTGTTCGGTACATCCAGTGGCCTCGATGAGAACTCGCGTGACTCGAAGGCAGGAGCACTCGAGCTTGCTCACGCTGGAACGCTGTTCTTCGATGACGTGGCTGAAATCCCCCTTGAGCTTCAGCCATTGCTGTTGACCGCGCTTGAGACTGGAAGAACCTTGCGAACCAGTGAAGGCCAAGAGCGACCAGCGAACGTGCGGGTCATTGCAGCTTCACGCCGTTGTCTGGCCAACGAGGTGGCGGCGGGTCGATTCAAACAAGACTTGTATTACCGGCTCAACGTTGTCTTGCTGCGGGTTCCTCCGCTAAGGGAACATAGGGACGACATTGGTGCGCTGGCACAGCACTTTGCAGCCGCTTATGGCGTATTGAGGTTGCCGCCGCAGGTGATTGAACAACTAGAAAGCTATGACTGGCCCGGCAACGTTCGCGAACTGAGCAATGTGATTCGCGGATACGCTGCGGTAGGTGAATTGCCGCAGGCGCCCATCGAAAACGACGCTCAACTGGCGGAGATGCTACGCCGAGTGCTCGACGTCGAGCTTCCCTACCAACAGCAGAAAGACCACGTCCTGAACAAGTTCTTGGATGTCTATCTGTCGATGTTGCTCGATCACACCGGTGGCAACCAATCGCAAGCTTCACGAATGTCTGGAATCGAGCGGGCCCACTTGAATCGCATGATCGCGAAGCTCCGAGTGTCATCAGGCGCGACGGATACCGTCGGAGCTTCTGCGCCCCCACCGGGCAAGCGGAGAATTTCAATCCTGCCTACCCGCACGCGCTGAGCCGACTACCGCCTCAGCACGTAGTAGACAGCGAGCACGAGAAGGATTGCCCCGAGCAGTGTAGCTAGCTTTCCGCGAGCTGGGGCAATTGTCGCAAGCCGTTCCTCGAGTACATTTCCACGGGATGGTCGTTCGCTCTTCGAGGCCGTCACGTTCGGTTTGTCCGACAGTCTGCTCTTGAGCAAGCCCTCCGCCGCAAAAGGCGCGGAATGCAACGGACCTTCGGAGCCGCCCTCCCAGTTTTCCACTTGGGCAATCATGTGAGCGCGTTCGGTGAGCGTGTCTTTTGCTAGGTCGCGGACCCACTCGGACACTGCTCGCGCTGACGCCCGCGGTAAGGCTTGTTCGAGTGCCTCGGAGAACTCACGAGCGTTCTGGTAGCGAGCCTTGGGATCGACATCGAGGGCGCGCATCGCGACTTGCTCGAGGGTCTTTGGAAGGCCGGAGCGGTAGCGGCTTGGCCGCGGGTAGTTACCACTGACGATCTGTTTCATCCGATCCGCTTCGTTGCTCGATGCAAACAAGCGTCTGGTGGCCAGCAGCTCCCAGAGGATGACCCCGGCCGCGAAAACATCCGAGCTTTGCGTGGCGCCATCGCCACGGATCTGCTCTGGGGACATGTAACCAATTTTGCCCTTGAGGCGATTGGGCATCGTCTCTTCGATGTGCTCAAGCGCCTTTGCAATACCGAAATCGAGCACGCGCGAATAGCCATCGGCCCCGACGACGATATTTGGCGGCGAGATATCGCGATGGATGAGGCCAAGCAGGCGGCCTTTCTCATCGGTCGCCTCATGGACCGCGCAGAGACCCGAGAGAACGTCGTGCATGATCGTTGCCGCGATATTGAGCGGAACGTGGTCCTTTTTTTGCTTGGCCTGAATGCGGCACAAGGTACTCAAGGCTTCTCCGTGCACGTATTCCAACACCAACAACACGTCACCAAGCAACGTAACCACGTCGAGCGTGGGAACCACGTTGGGGTGACGAACGCGAGCGGCGAGGCGCGCTTCTTGAAGCAGCATTGCGGTGAACTCTTCGTCTTTCGTCAGATGAGCGAGAAGGCGCTTGATGGCAACGACGCGTGAGAAGCGGCCAGCGCCGTCTATCCTGCCAAAGTGAACCGTTGCAATTCCCCCAGCGGCAAACTGATCGAACAGCGAGTAGCGACCCATTCGAGCGATCGGCGTGCGAAAGGGCAGGGGACCATCCACATGACTAAAACGTCCGGACCCAGGCTCATCGGACAACAGGACCGCAGGACTCAGGGGTGCAAATGAAGTGTTCGTTAGCACGTCAGTTGGGCTCGAATCGAACCCA
>CAZCNI010000372.1:0-2848 GCA_964499765.1 uncultured Polyangiaceae bacterium | reverse complement strand
TGGTCCACCGATGGGTGTTTTGCGAATTTCTATTGACATCACTAGATCCTAACGCTTTGGAATCGGCTGTGTTACGTGCACTAGATCACTCCGAACTTCTTGCCAACCTTGTAGAACGCGTCAAGTGCCTTATCGAGGTGATGCCGTTCGTGGGTCGCCATGTAGCTCGTTCTGAGCATGGCACATTTTGGGGGCACCCCAGGCGTTACGAAGGGGTTCGTATAGACTCCGTAGTCCTCTAGAAGATCACGCCACATTTTCATGGTGCGCAGATCTTGGCGGACGAAGATCGGTATGACGGCCGTCTGCGTATGGCCTAACTCGAAGCCCATTTTTTGCAGCTCGTCGCGCATATACGTGAAGTTATTGCGTAACTTCTCGATGCGCCAGGGTTCTTCTTGCATCACGTCGAAGGCAGCCATCGCTGCTGCCACACTGGGCGGAGCTGCACTCGCGGCGAACATGAATGACGGCGCGAAGTGCCTGATGTAGTCGAGCGTCTTGCGATCGCCAACGAGCCAACCACCGATACTCGCCATCGATTTGGAGAAGGTTCCACCTATCAGGTCAACGTCGTCTGCGACACCAAACAAATACGGCGTGCCTTTGCCATCGGGCCCGACGACTCCGAGGGCGTGCGCCTCGTCCACCAATAATCGTGCACCGTACCGCTTGACGATGGGAACAATCTGGTCGAGCTTGGCGATCTCACCTTCGGCACTGAATACGCCGTCGGTGATGACTAGTGCCCCTTCGTCTGGCTCGAGTTTTTGGAGCGCCCTTTCGAGAGACTCGGGATCACTGTGCTTGTATCGCACCAACCGCGCGCCTGCTGCTTGACCAAGCCGGACGCCATCGTAGAGCGACGCGTGAATGTTGCGGTCGACTATGGCAACGCTCTTGCGATTGCTCAGCAACGCTGCGCATGTCGCCAAATTGACTTGGTAGCCTGTGGTAAAGACCAGCGCCGACTCTTTGCCGAACCAGGTATCTAACTTCTGCTCGAATTCCTCGTGCAGCCGCATCGAACCATTGACGAGCCGTGAACCGGTCATGCTGGTACCAAAGCGGTCAATGGCGGCCTTGGCGGCTTCCCGTACCCGTGGGTGCGTCGTAAGTCCAAGATAGTTGTTGGATCCAAACATGGTGACGCGCTTGCCGTTGATCTGCGCTTCGGGTCCATCGTTGAAATCGAGCGGCTGAAAGTATGGGTAGATGCCCATTCTTCTCGCGTTGTCGGCCGCCTTGAACTGCCTACACTTCTCGAAAACGTCTCGGCCACCTATCAGTGCAATGGAGTTTCGAGCAAGCAGAGACTCATCGTTGTCGTCTCCGGAACCAGGCTGGACCGACGCAGTGCCCGTCGCGCCATTGACTTTTTTTACGGTGTTAGTCTCCGAACGTGAGCGCGAGAACGCTTCTTCGGTTTGACCGATCGAGTCATCGAGAGCGGGGTCAATCGAAGGAAGGCTGTGACCGTTTACCAATATCCGCCAAGCTTGCTGGGCGCGATTGCCAAGATCGAAGGCATTCTCAGCTGCGCGCTTCACTCGATCGTCTGTTGACCACTTCTGAACGCGCGGATTGTTGAGGACCCTTCGGCCTTGTACGGCGATACGCTCTTTAAGATTCATTGGCGGCTCTCTCCAGGATGCAGAGGCGGACAGTCGAACGTTGCCGATGCCCTCTCGGTCGAAGCCTCGCGGTTTTGCCGCTGAAAGGCCTTGCGAACCCACTGTGCGTTGTCGAGGAAGCTACGTTACCAGCGCTGAGTCGTCAACTTGCGGCCAACGGTCCGTGCCAGCATACTCGAGCACGACTCGACTGAGACAAAGCCCGAATGCCGGAGCGGTCATACCAAGATCGCGACGATTGTAACTGGTTAAAGCACGACGACATGCACCGGTTGCAAGACGTCCACGACCAACATCAACCAACGTGCCGATGATGATTCGGACCATGTGCATCATGAACCGATCACCTTCAATTACCCAGGAAAATACGCGCTCGTCACTCGGATCAGGTTCGCCTGACACGCGGAAGAGATTGCGTCGTGTGTCCGAGCGCGCGTCGTGAATGCTTCGAAACGCTGCAAAGTCGTGGGGGCCAACAAGCTCTTGAGCTTCGGCAATCATTGCCTCGTGGTTCAACCTCTCGCAAATTCGCCAGGCTCTGTGCTCAAGGAATGGGTCACGCACCGGACTGCGAAATATTCGGTACGTGTACGTCTTGGACAACACGTGTCTGCGCGGATCGAAACCGGCCGGCACGGTCGCTGCAGCTACAACTGCGACGTCATGCTCCAATCGTTGCGATAACGCCAGCACCCATCCTCGAGGCTGAATGCTCTTGAACGTGTCGAACGCTACGGCCTGTTGTATTGCGTGCACACCTGCATCGGTTCGGCTGACACACCTCACCGCCGATGCTCGTGGGTCAATAGTCTGAATCGCCTTTTCGAGCTAAAGCGCCACGGTCCTGATGTCTCGTTGCCGAGCCATGCCGTGAAAGTGCGTTCCGTCGAACGCAATCCAAATGAGAACAGCGAACTGAGGCTCTGTGTTCATTCTGTAGGCATCGAGCAGTCGTCGATCAGAAAGGTTAATGCTGCGGAACGAACGAAAGCGGTACTGCAACGTCCACGCAACCGTCCTTTGGAGCGGGGTAGACCGAAGAGCGGAACATTTGGAGAATGCACGCGCTCAAGCCGGGGTCGTGCAACTCGTCGCTGGCCATTGATGCGCTGCACAATTGCCCTTGCGCGTTCACCCTCACCTGAACCTTCATCCGACCTTTGAGCGCCGCATTTTGAAGTAGCGCACGCTCGTAGCACTTGCGGCCCTGACTA
>CAZCNI010000371.1:0-2865 GCA_964499765.1 uncultured Polyangiaceae bacterium | reverse complement strand
GAGCGTTGCATCCTCGGGCCAACATGTCGGCCAATTGGGTGCTCCTGTTGCAACCGCCGCAAGGCGACCCCTGCCGCCAAGTGGGCGGCCTGAGTCTGGTTCTGCGCTTGGCGCTGGACGCGCAAGCCGCGGGTTCGATCGGCATCGTGGATCAGACAGGAGATCCACGCGTAGCCGCGACATTGACGGATCGTCGCTTGCTCACCCCTGTATTGCACGAGCCCCCCAATGACACTCGCGTTATTGCTGTGCCAGCGCATTTCGTCTGGCATCGCTCGACGTTGCCCTCATTTCTAGCGAACATGCCACACGGCGAGCCGCACATGGCTCTGGATCTAACGCAATTCACTTGTTCGGCCCCGTATGGCTTTGATCCAATCGCCGTCACGGACGCTCGCACCGCGGCCCGGGCGGAGCAGCGACTGTTCCGATCGCTGCGCAAGGTCCAAGATGGTTGGACCTCGCGCTGGCTCAATCGCTATATCTCCTTGTTCTTCTCGCGCTGGCTGGTCAAAACGCCGCTATCACCCAATCAAATATCGGTGGGGATTCTGGCGATTGGTCTGTTCGGCGCGTACCTGGCAAGTTGCGGCACGTACACGACTCTAGCAATAGGTGCGATTCTCTTCCAACTGCAGAGTGTGCTCGACGGCTGCGACGGCGAGGTCAGCCGCATTACCTATCGTGGGTCCAAAGCCGGTGAATGGTTCGACACCATCGGCGACGACCTGACCAACTATAGCTTCTTCGCCTGTGCCGGCTTTGGCTTGTACCGAGTGCAACAACAGCCCATCTACCTGATTGCCGCTGCAGTCACTGTCGCCTGCGGTCTACTCTCGAGCGGCTTAGAGTACCGCTACTTGATTCGAATCGGCTCGGGCGATCTGTTGAAGTACCCCTTGTCACAAGCCACGACCGGCCCGAGCCGTGGCATCGCACGCCTCGCACCCCTGCTCAAGCGCGACACCTTCGTGTTTCTCACCATGCTTGCCGCACTTGCGAATCAAGTCGGCGTCGTGTTGCTAGTATTTGCCGTGGGCGCCATCGGGATCGCCGCTGCGGTCATCAGGACCGAGATGCGCCTCGCTCGTTCGTCACCGGAGGTGAGGTGAATTCACGGCTCAACGCAGTCCACTCGGGCACGTGCCTGCTGACGGCGCTGTTATTTTCGATCACAGCGCATGCTCAGATGGGGCCCAATGGCAGCGCCATCAAGTCGAGCCAATACTCGGTTGATTTATTTCAAGGTCCAGTCACTGCCAGCACTCGAGTCGTTGGTATGGGTGGTGCTTATGACGCAATTGCCGAAAGCTCCGAAGGCAATTTCGTGAACCCAGCCGGCGCCGCGATTCGTCTACCCTGGTCGCACACCCACTTGGACTATGACCTCGGCGGGGGCATTGCACTCTCGAGTTTTACCCAGCACGCTGACATCTTCAATTCCGGCACCGACCGAACAAATTTCGGCACCACCAACCAATACTCATTCGTGGCATTCGACGTCGAAGGCGACATTCAGCTGGGTCCCTGGGCCCTCGGCACTGCCTGGACGGTGCAGCAATTCGGCTTGCAACGCGCCGCATTGCCAGGCACAGATGCATCCAATCAACAGTTGCAGGCTGCGTTCGCCGTAGGCCTCGTGCACCTGGCGCGCGGCTTCGACAATGGCCAACTACTGTTTGGCGCTGGCATTCGCTACTCGGCGTTGAACATCCTGAGCCAGAACGTAGCCAACTACAAGAGTCAAACACTGTTCACCACGCAGGGCATCGGGCTGCAATTTGGCTGGCTCTGGCGCCCGCATGATCAGGCTTTTCGATTGGGTGCTTCTGTTCGCTCCGCGGTCCGCACCAGAGTGGATACCGGGAGCAATATCGCCAGCGACAGCAACGGCAATCGAGTTCTGTTCGCGGACACTCCGGATCAAATGTATTTGCCTAACGAAGTGGCGTTGCCGTGGGATTGGGCATTGGGGTTTGCGGTGCAATTCGGCAGCCGTGAGTTCAACCCACGTTGGACCGATCCGTACGATATCGCAGCCGACATACGCCAGGCCGTGCACGCCAACGAGATCGAACGAAAAGAGCGCGAATCCCAGCTGCTCGGCGAAATCTCCGATACTGCACCTGACCGCAAGGAGCGACGCGCCCGCATTGCGGCGACCTTGGCCGACGAGCGAAGGCACGACGACGAGCAACTCGACCAGGCCATGAAGCGTGCCCGCGCCATCATCAAGGCGCGCGAGAAAGCACTCAAACGTTGGTATTTACTAACGGCGACGTCGTTGAAAGTCAGCGGCCCAGTGCGAGACGCCGTCGGCGTCGAGTCATTTCTGCAGCGCGTCACAGACCATTCTGGCGAGCACGTGGTCGCTTCTCCGCACCTGGGTCTGGAAAGTGAAGTGATTCCGCGCTGGGTCAAGTTGCGCGCCGGAGTCTACGGGGAACCCACACGGTTCAGCAATGGCCGCGCCTCGCCACGCATACACTCCACGGGAGGGTTCGAGGCCAAAGCACTCGACTGGAACTTGTTTGGATTGTATGATGAGGACACGCAGTGGAAGGTCCAAGGCTCCGTGGACACAGCGCAGCGCTACTTTTCGTGGAGTGCTTCCATCGGCGTCTGGCATTGAGACGTCTCGTAAGACACCGCCAACTGGCAATGCCTCACTAAGGCCTTTCCATTCATCACATTTCAGAAAACCCGCTCGTCAAGCTCGTTTGCTGGCGAAGTTTGACCGATGACGCAGCGGAATGGTTGAAGAACCAGCACCGGAGTGGTCCTCCGACCATTCCTCGGCGTCACGGAACATCCTTGGGGATTTGAGCACCGGAGTGGTCCGTTGACCATTCCTCGGCGTCACGC
>CAZCNI010000370.1:0-2875 GCA_964499765.1 uncultured Polyangiaceae bacterium | reverse complement strand
TTGCCGAACGTAGTGGACGCATCGTAGCGCGGCTTGCGACTCACCCCCTACTGCCATCAGCGGAGGGAGTTGGGCTTTACGTTGCCATGCCCGAGAGGGGCGAAGTGGATCTCTCTTCCTTTCATGAGCTGCTCATGCGACGTGGAACGCGACTGTACTACCCGTTCATGGATCGCACGCCCGAGGGGTACAATACTGGCTTTCGCCAGTACCGTGCGGGTGACGTCTTGGAGAAACGGGGGCAACGATTTGCCGAGCCAAATCCAAACGCGCCCGTTGCTGTGCGGGGTGACATTGATCTATTGGTCGTGCCGGCACTTGGAATCACGTTGCAAGGGTACCGTCTAGGTTTCGGCGCCGGGTTCTACGACGCAACGCTGCCTGATCTCTGCCCACCGGCAACGACCATTTGCGTGGGATACGATTTCCAACTACTCGTCGAGTTACCCGTGGAGCCGCACGACTTCAAGTGCGATGAGGTAATCACCGACGCAGAAGACGCCAAGTCGTAGGGACATTACGGACGTTCCGGGGGGGGGCGCTGACGGCATTCACCGCAAACGCCGTAGAGTTCGTGACGATGGTGAGTGACCTCGAACCCGTATTGCCGGGCAACGGCCAACTGCAGTGACTCGATCTCGGGTTCTTCGAACTCGACAATCTTTCCGCAGCGCGTGCAGATGAGGTGATCGTGGTGGTTCCGAACATCCGCTAACTCATAACGGGCAAAACCGTCATCGAAGTGGCGCTCGTGCGCAATGCCACAATCAGCCAGCATCTTCAGAGTACGGTAGACCGTCGCGTACCCGATGCGACCGTCCTTCTTGCGGACCTGCGCCAGCAGCTCGTCAATACTTACGTGGGGCTCACATGCCATGAAAGTCTCGATGATCAACCGGCGCTGCTCGGTAGCGCGTAGGCCGTGCTCAGCCATGTACGCATCGAGTAGATCGCGCAATTGTTGAGCACCCGGCCCCCCCGACAAGTCGACTAGCGTATGTTGTCTCGGGCACATAGCATCAACTCTCAGCGACTTCGGCTCAACCTCACCGTCACAAGCCTGCACGACATTGGCTTGGCATTCAAGGCATAGACACCGGCGGGCGCAAGCCCTCGGGAAGTTACCCCCGTCTAACCGACCACGGTATGCCAGCGGTACACGCTGGCGGCCACACCTGCGAGCGCCAACACCGGAGCCGTTCCAATCGGAAGCAACGCAAATGCAATGCAGGCTGCGCCCGCCGCTGCTGTGCCGATGCACAGTAGTAGGCAGGTCCAAAGTTCTTTTCTGAGGTGGTGACCCACGCGCAGAGCAAATGCCGCGTCGCGGACATCGTCCGAAGCTAATTGCACGTGCCAGTCTGTGGACGCGCCGCCCGCACAGTTTAGTGCGATCGCGAGATCAGCGGAGGCTAGGGCGGCGTCGTCAACCGGGCTTCGGCCAATCACGGCAACTACGGCCCCGCCATCCACCAAACGACGGATCTCGTCACTGCGATCCGCTGGCAATACTTCGGGCCGTACGTGATCGATGTCGAGTGCTTGACCCAGCGCTTCACAGGTCTCGCGCGTATCACCCGACAACAGCACCGGCTCGATGTTGACATCGATCAGATGTTGCACCGCGGCACGCGCGCCTGGGCGCATCCCGTCCTGTAGCCCAATGGCCCCGACGATCCGCGTACCGAGCGCTACTAGGAGCACACTGCGTCCGGTAGCTTCAAGATCGGATATCTTGGCTTCCGCAAGGGCAATGCTAACATACTCTCTCAGCATGAGACCCCGACTGCCCACGATGAGGCGCTGCCCATCGGAAGCAACAGCGGTCACGCCCAGACCCGGGAAGTAGGAGGGACTGCGCACGGCATCGGGACGTAGATTTCTAGCTCGCGCTGCGCGCAAAATTGCCGTGGCGGACGGATCGGGCGATACGCTCTGTGTACCCGCCGCCAGCTCCAGTACGCGCTCGGCGCTGGCTGAGCCAAACGGATCAATGCTGGTAACCTCCGGCTCGCCGAGCAGCAGAGTACCGCGCGCACAGAAGGTCGCAGTCGATACACGACCCGCTCGGTCGAGCGCATCGGACGAACGGAAAGCAATCCCGCGCCTGAGCGCGGCAAATATTGCTCGACCCACGTGCAGCGCAGGCAGTTCACTGATGCCCAACGACGAGAAGGCAGCAAATGAACAGATGGCCACCGCCAGAATCTCGTAGGTCGACTGCCCTGCGGCGTAGACGGTGAGCGCAGTCAACCCGCCTACCACGGGCGCCAAGCGCAGGGCAATTAGTCGCCCCGATTTGGCCCAGACGCCTTGAAGATCGGCACGCCTTCGCGGATCCAGAGTCAAACGAAGCCAGGCTCGATCCAACCCCGACCAGCTGATGACGATTCGGATCCGCCCCTCAATCACACGCGCCCCAGCCACCACGCAACTACCTTCGCTAAGGCTATATTGCTCGCTACTCTGGTACCAGGGCACAACCAGTGCCTGGCCAGCAACCACGGTTCCATCAGCAAGCACGGTTTCGCCAGGACCGACCACGACTTCTTCACCAGGGCGCAGTTCGCGACCGGGTATCACAGTGATGGAGTCATCGTGAAAGCGGTGCGCATCAGCATCAAGAGACTGTTGGAGCTGCAAGCGTTCGTACTCGACGCTGACGCGGCATCGGCGCAGGAGTACGACGTTGATAACCGTGGCAATCGCGATCAGATTGGCCACGGTAGCCAGAGAGGATGTCTCGGTTCTGTCGCAAGCGCACGCGACCGCCGCGAGGACAATGGACGCCACGCTTGGCGCTACCTGAAGCACTGTAGGCAAACTCAGTACGCTACGCGGCGCAGTCGCCAATTCGAATCCCAGCAAAGAGGTC
>CAZCNI010000369.1:0-2902 GCA_964499765.1 uncultured Polyangiaceae bacterium | reverse complement strand
TTTGGTTTCGTATCTCCGGATACGAACGACTCCCGCCGAAGTTGCTCCCGGCAAGCAGTGCAGTCAGCCCTGGCTGTTCCCGTCACCCCGCGGTGGAAAATTGACACGCCAGGGGTTCTGGAAGATCGTGCGCGGCTACGCCCGGGTTGCGGGCATTCGCGGTAATGTGTACCCGCATCGGCTCCGACACTCGTTTGCAACGCATCTATTGATGGGCGGGGCCGATCTGCGGAGTGTACAGATGCTGCTCGGTCACGCCGATATATCGACGACGGAGATATACACTCACGTGACCCGCGATCACGTCCGGCTCGCCCATAAACGCTCGCACCCGCGTGCTTGAGATGTTATCAAGACATACGTGAGCTTCCGCGTCATTGAGGCCGAGGGCAACGCGAGCCCAGTTATTGTCGAGGTCCCCCATGCGGGCATAGCGGTAGATCCGTCGTGCATGCCGTGGATGATTGCACCCATACGTTCGATTGGGCGCGACGCTGATCTCTATGTAGACCAACTGTTCGAACAGGCGCCCAAGATCGGTGCAACTCTAGTCGTCAGTTCGCTGAGTCGATATGTCTGCGATCTGAACCGTGACGTCGATGATGTTGATGCGGACGCGATCGAGGGCGTTACGGGTGTCCCCTCGCCTCACGGACTCATTTGGCACCGTACCACCGATGGTCATCGCATACTCCCGTGCCCCCTTCCTGCCCATGAACTCAGGAGAAGACTCGACGAATACTACTACCCGTACCATCGCATCATTCGACGATTACTCGACACCCGGCGCAGGGAATTCGGCTACGCCATTCTTCTCTGCGCTCATTCAATGCCAAGTCGAGGGCGATACGGTAGTGCTGACGTTGGTCAGCGACGAGCTGACATCGTGCCGGGCACCCGCGGGCGCACAACGGCGGCCCCAAGCGTCATTGATGCAGTCGAGACTGTCGCCGCTCAATCAGCATGGTCCGTAACTCACGACGATCCGTACAAGGGAGGCTTTGCGACTTGTCATTATGGCCAACCCAGAAGCGGCTGGCACGCCATCCAGGTCGAACTGTCGCGAGCTAAGTACATGGACGAAGCGACTCTAGTGCCGCACTCGGGGTTCAGCTCAACCAAGGACTTTTGCCTGAACCTCGTCTCAGCCTTGGCTCACCTAAGACCAGAGGGGTTAACGTCGGCCTGACACCCAGTACAACTAGGGTCGTCCATCCTCGAATCGGTCAGGTCACGCCACTGGCGAGAACCACGCTTGAACATTGGAGTCAATTGGGCTAGATACGGCCTCCCAATGGCCAGAAGCGAGATTACGGGTAAACGCCGAATGCGGGGCAATAACGTTTCGCACTCAAACATCAAGACCATTCGATGGCAGCACGTCAACATTCAGAAGCGCCGGTTGTGGGTGCCTGAACTGGGACGGTTTGTGTCGGCCAATTTGACCACACGAGACCTGCGTACCGTAGACAAGGTTGGTTTGCTTGCGTACGCCAAGCGCTACGGCGCAAAGCTCGTCTAGCAGCAACCAATCGCAACCTGAAGCGTCCGCTTTTGGTTGCGTTGTTGTTTGAGGTCCATTCTTCGCGAACTGTGCAATCGCACTCTCAGTGCCCCCGCTCCGTGACGGTCACGAGACGGGATTCAGTGGGGCGCTGGATGCGAAATTCGGGTGCATTGACGATTGCCGGGGTGATGTGATTCGCGACCGAATCACCCACGATACACGTGGGTACTCCGCGGTCCGTTTGAATCGCCAGCGCTACGGGAACCGGCAGACAGCTTCCGGGAGCAAGTCGGGGAACTCCGCGCAATACCGGCACAGCAGACATCGGCGCCACGAGCCCGAGTTCTTCGAATATCACTCCGTCTTGTGCGCACTGATAGATCGCGCCCGCAAAAAGGCCCCGCGTGTCCACAGCGCACAGAATCATCGTCGCACCTGCCGCGTTATGGGTGTTCTGCCGGAGCAACCCCGCCTCGTTCGATCCTAGCGCCCCCGAGGTTGCAGACGGCTCTGTAGCTAGACTTCCTTCATCAGCCACCGCCCAAGGTACTTCTGACCAACCTGGCAAATCTGGGTGTGGTCGAGCCATCATGTCCAGATCGGCTACGGCAGTAAGATCCGCTTGCGTGAGCAAGCCTTGCTCGCTCACGCCCGCAACATGCATCAACGAGCGCGACGCTTGCGGGCTACTCAAGAACCTTGCCCCTTGCGATTGTACACCCAGCAGCACCTGAGCTCGGGCTTCGGCTCCTGTATCACGGGCGATACGAACCCCCCGTTTGACGACTTCTGCAAAAGATCCCGATCGATCGTACGCATGCGCAACCACTGCCGCAGCAATCGCGTGTGGCGCAGCGACTCGCGCTGCCAGCGGGATCGCTGCCGGATCGGTGAATCCGCGGGGGCGTTTCGTACCGAGCCCTGGTTGTCGCAACCGTCCATCAAAGACGCGAACTCCGGTTCCGACTCCTGCGATGATGACGATGAGCGGTCCCAACAAGACTCCAGCGCGCATGCCCGCATCTGCAAAGAAACCAGCTAGAACGGCGCCCACGGACGAGCCTTCATCGAGCAGAAACTCGTGCGCTGCTTGGACAGCTGTGGGTTGACTACCCGTCGCACCTACGTGCCGACTCATCGCCGACCAGTTCCCTTACGCGGCTTACCGGACGATGCGTTTCGTTTCTTCTTGTCTTGCACCCCCTTGGAAGCGGGTGTCGTCCCTTCGTCGGAGTCATCGTCCGTCTGCATTGGATCGTCTTCATCGTCTTCATCGTCTTCATCGTCTTCATCCTCGTCGCCCTCCTCACCTTCGAGTCCTTCGTCTTCGTTAGCTTCTTCATCGAACTCGCCGTCAATTTCATCATCGTCGAGCGCTTCGAAAGCTTCAGCGTC
>CAZCNI010000368.1:0-2906 GCA_964499765.1 uncultured Polyangiaceae bacterium | reverse complement strand
TCCAACGGTGAATTGACGATGGCGGGCGCCACGCCAGCAGCAACGTGCAACCTGTGCCACAGTTCTACCACCTACCCTAGAATCACCGCTCCGTAAGATCGGAAACTACCTGCGCCGCCAGGCACTGCGCATAGTTCCGCCCGCAGCGCTGCGGCGTATGAATTGAAGTCTTGCGCGCACGCTGACGCCAAGGAATGGTGGTCTGCCCGGAGCCGCAACGACATAACAAAAGCGGATCGGCGTTTACTTTATGTCGTAGCTGCGCGTGGACACGGGTCGCTGGGGCGGGCGATTTTTGCGGGCCGAAGCGGGTGCATTGTTTGCACATCATCGAGGTCTTCGACATGGACCAGAACACATTGCGCAAACGCGAATGCCGGGGAAACTAGCGGTGTCGCGGCGCGGAGCGCGGGCGCATGTTGGGCGGCGCAAACAGACGCGCGGGTCGGATGGGTGTCTGGACCTTGCACGACCGCTCGGGAGCGAGTACCTGGAGCTGATCGCAGCATGGATGCCATACGAATTCGCGGCAATCGCAAGCTAACCGGAACCCTGCGCGTGGGCGGCGCAAAGAACGCAGCGCTGCCCATCTTGTGCGCGACGTTGCTGTCCGACGGTCGGAGTCGACTCCGCAACGTGCCCGGTCTACGCGACATCGAAACCGCGGCGGCGCTCTTGACACACCTCGGGCGCACCACGCTCGTCAACATTCCTGAGGTCGTGGTCGAGCCGAATGGTGTCGGTCACGTTCCCGAAGCACCGTACGACTTGGTCCGCCAAATGCGCGCCAGCATCCCGTGCTCGGACCTTTGGTGGCACGTTATGGAAAGGCACGCGTGTCACTGCCCGGCGGTTGCGCCATTGGCGCAAGACCAGTCGACCAGCATCTAAAGGCCCTCGAATGCATGGGTGCAACGATTGAAGTCGAGCACGGCTATGTAATGGCCGAGTGCAAGCGACTGCACGGAGCAGAGGTCGTCTTCGACATTCCGACCGTGACCGGCACTGAAAACATCATGATGGCCGCCGCCCTCGCCAAGGGGCGCACCACGCTAGTAAATTGTGCGCGCGAGCCCGAGGTTGAAGAGCTTGGGCGCGTGTTGAACAAAATGGGCGCTTCCGTGGCAGGTGCGGGCACTTCGATTATTCACATTGAAGGCGCGAGCGAATTGATGCCCTTCGATCACGCGATCATCCCGGACCGGATCGAAGCTGGCACGTTCATGGCCGCCGTCGGAGCGGCTGGCGGTAACGTACTACTCGAACACGCACCCTTTGACGATCTTGAACCAGTCATCGTGAAGCTCCGCAAGGCCGGAATGCAGATCGAGCGCGAAGGTGAGCACGTTCGCGTGGTGCGCGAAGGCGCTGTACTTCCCGTCAATGTCACGACTGCACCCCATCCTGGTTTTCCAACTGACATGCAGGCTCAACTAATGGCCCTCATGTGCATTGCCGCAGGCCAGAGTGTGCTCACTGAAACCATTTTCGAGAATCGATTCATGCATGTGCCGGAATTGCAGCGCATGGGTGCCAACATCGAGATCCGCAACAACACGGCGTTCGTGCGCCAGAGCACACTTGAGGGCGCAAGCGTAATGGCCACCGATCTGCGCGCAAGCGCCTCACTCGTGATCGCCGGTCTCATCGCCGATGGTGAAACCATCGTGCGGCGTGTGTACCACCTGGATCGCGGCTACGAGCACATCGAACGAAAATTGGCGGGAGTAGGCGCGGACATCGAGCGGATTCGGTTGGAGTCGGGAACGCCGTAGCCAGGTTTATCGATTACTCAGGGCCTCCCCCCGCCCCCCCGCGCAGCGCGGAGGGGGAGACCAACGTTAGGTGCAACCGGGTTGGGTGCTCGCGATTTCGTCGTGTATTGGTCGTAGTGTGCTACTTGGTCGCGTTCCCACACTCTCCCGGCGGCGGGTCGACCAAGAGCTTGGGGGTCAGCTTCTGCAGCGACTTAGCTCCAATTCCACGCACTCGGCGAAGCTCTTGAATCCTGTGAAACCGCTTGAGTTTGTCGCGCAGCGCCAGGATCGCATCGGCACGTTTTTGTCCAATCCCTGGCAACGTACGCAAATCGGCCACCGTTGCTAGGTTCAGAATCACCCTACCATCTGCAGTGCGCCCGGTGGAGCACGCAGCCGGAGCCGTGGCAGCCTCTTGGTTGGAAGCACTCACCGCTGGCGGCGATAGTGCACCACTTTCTGCAGGTGTTGCACTGGGCGTGGCCGTTGCAAAAAGGTCTGGGTGTTGAGCGCCAGATGGCGCGTGAGTCGCAGTGACTTGAGGTGAGTTGGCGCGGGCGCCGTCGAGCCCGGCAAGCATCGAAGCAGCGCCCACGCCAGCAAGTCCCACGAGCGCGAGTCCACTCAAGACAACGCGCGTGACAACCGGCTTCCAGATGCTCGGTGGTGGAACCGGCTGTGTAACACTCGAATCCACACGTAGTGCACTCGATGTGTCCGGCGAGATTTTACCCTCGGATTCACGATACACGTCATTCAGGAGTGGTGAGTTCATGGTCGTTCACTCCGCAGCAACGGCCCTTGCCTGCCCGTTGCCGCGCGCGCGCGTCACACCGGGACCATCACTCTCTTCCCGCGGCACGTAGTCACGAATGTGAATCTCGCCGTTGATCGGGAATGATTCCAGCTTGAGGTTCCACGACCCGTCTTTGTTGACGAAACCAATGCCAACCTTGTTGAAATAGCTCTTGCCGTTACGCTCACTGATTGAATAGGCCATCTTGATTTTGCTTGGATCCATGATGTTGTTTCCTCACTGATTCGGAAGCAGCGGCACGCCGCAGCTTCAGTTCTTGTTCAGCCGCGGCTGCCGAACTATTTCGGCCTTGCTCGGCTGCACAGGGCCTAAGAGCGACGAACATGCCAAGC
>CAZCNI010000367.1:0-2938 GCA_964499765.1 uncultured Polyangiaceae bacterium | reverse complement strand
GTCCATGCGAAGCGGAACCATTCATCGCCGATTTGGGTCTTCTCGACACTCGGCCCTACTGGACCGTAGTCGAGCTGGGACACCAAGCAGTTCTCAGCGATCTGTAACCCGTTCTGTGCAACCGAAACAATCCCCTTGAGGCGTGGGGCTTCGTCGAGTTCGAGCGTGAGCGCAATTCGGTCAGTGTATTGCGCGAAATTTTTCTTGCGGCTCTCTTGAATGCGCCGAATCAAACGCCGAAGCAGGCCGTCGTCGATGAGCTGGTCAGTGAGCGTCGTATGCAGCACCACAACGCCAACCTTACCTGTTTCTGCTGCAAACCCGGGATGAGCTTCCACGACTACCTCTACGTCAGACGCGTCCAGCCTAACGTTGTTGCCATTGGCCAGAATAGTAATGCAACCGTGCTGGGAGAGTTCCGCGAACAGCGCACTGCCATTCGCTTTCTCTAACGCCTGTTTCACAGCCTGCACGTTCTTGCCCAGCCGCGGCCCGAGAGTTCTGAAGTTTGCCTTGATCCGAAAGCTGACCGCCCCCTGCTCATGAGTCTGGAACATCAGACGAACCTTTTTCACGTTCAGTTCGTCTTCAATGAGATCTTGGTGCAGCTTGACGGCCTGCATCAGCAAGGCGTCATTGAAAACGATGTCCGCCTGTTCGAGTGGCTGAAGCACGGGCAGCTTATTCGCGGTGCGCACACTGAGCCCCAGGCTCACTATCTCGCGCACCGCTTGCATTTCAAGCGCCAAAGCCTCATCGATGCGCTCGAGCTGCGCCTGCGGGTAGCTCGCCAAATGGACACTGATCTTTGCGCCTGCCGCCCCAGCACCAAACACCAAATTCTGGTACATCTCTTCGGCAAAGAACGGCACAAAAGGCGCAATCAGGTGGGCAATGGTCACCAGCGCTTCGTAGAGCGTCGCATACGCGTCGCGCTTGTCTTCTGGCAAGCCCGGTCCCCAGAATCGCTCGCGACTGCGGCGCACATACCAGTTCGATAGCCCTTCAACGAGCTCCACCAGTCGTGATGCGGCATCAAATGCCGAAAACTCATCCAGCGCTTGCCGCACACTACGAACGGTCAGCTGCAGTTCGCTCAGTAGCCAACGGTCGAGCAGCGGTCGTTCCGAAACTGGGCGACCCTGATGGTCCGCGCGCTTCGGATCCCAGCCGTCAATATTTGCGTAGATGGTGAAGAAAGAATAGACGTTACGGAGCTTGACCAGGAAGTCCTTCTGCAGCGTCCGTACGTTGCGAAGACTGTGACGGGTGTTGCTCCAGGGCGGACTCGATGCATAGAAAAACCATCGAAACGCATCTGCGCCGGGCGCCGGGTGCGATGGATCTTCAACGGTCACTCGCACCCCGTGGGGCAGTCGCGGCACTTCAACCGGCATGGTGCAGAGGCCATTGACGGTCTGGGTGACGCCGAGATGCGTTCGATCACGCGCAGAGAGCAGCACGATGCGACGGGGCAGGTTTTTCGCGGTCCTGAGCTCCACTTCGAGCATGCGCTCAGGCTGATCGGGCCGGTAAACCTTGACCTTCACGCCTTCGGTCAGATCCATGCCCTCGAGATCTTCACGAGCAATGAGCGCAACGCCGTCTCGCAGCTGTCCGGCGTTGATGGCTGGTTTTGCATCGGCAATCTGCTCAACCACCGCAAAGTCCATTTTGACGCGATCGAGAATGATATCAGGCGGTGTGTAGTTGCCCTTGCTCTTGCTTTCCTTTTTGCCATCAGGGTCACAGACATGCCCGAGCACGATGCAAGTCTCATAGGGGTGCGGGAACGGTCGCACCTTCGAGAGGCCCAAGGCACGCTGGGTCGCTTCGTCAAAGATCAAGGTACTAACCATCAGCAGCGAATAGAACCACCCACGCGTCTGGTCGATGGCCTCGCTGATGAAGTTTGCCGGAAACGCGTCATCGAATTTCTCCTTCGAGCCGGGAAGATGCGGGAAACCCCATTGCGCAAACGGCATACACCCTGAGTCGAACCAACAATCGATCACCTCCGGCACGCGCTGCATAGCGTGACCGCACTGTGGGCAAGGGATCGTTACGTGATCGATCCAAGGCTTGTGAACCATCAAGTGGTCGTTGAGCGTCGGATCGGCCTGTTTTGCGGCATGCCAATGGTCGAAAGCGTGGGGATTCAATTGCTCGATTTCAGCCACGCTCGCGGGCGCGAACTCGTGCGACTCATCTTCGCTACAGACCCAGATATTGAGCGGAGTGCCCCAGTAGCGCTCGCGCGAGAGCGCCCAGTCAACGTTGTTCGCAAGAAAATCACCGAAACGCCCCTCTTTGATGTGGGCCGGCAGCCAGTGCACTTTCCGATTGTTCTCAATCGCTTGGTCGATTCGTGCCGTCGTTCGAATGTACCACGCAGGCCGCGCCATCTGGATCAATGGGTCGCTGTCTGCCCGCCAGCAATAAGGGTAATCGTGACGGTACTGCTCGTGCAAAATGATCTTACGCTGCGGTGTTAGGTCGCGAATGATGTCGGCATCGGCCTCCTTCACCCAGCGGCCGGCATAGCTCGGCCCCATCTCGGTCTTGAACGTACCATCGGGGTTCACAGCGCAAAGCAGCTCTACGGCTTCAGGATTCTTGTAGCGCCGCAGTTGCTTCTGATGCGCCCGATGATCGTCTTCGCCAAATGCCGGAGCAATGTGGACGATCCCAGTGCCCGTATCGAGTGTCACGAAATCCTCGGCGATCACGCGCCAGCCGAAGTAGTCGAACCCGCCAGCTTTGAGTTCGACCTGCGACCCACCGAGTCGCTGATAATAAGTGTCGAAGGGTGGCTGGTACCGCAAACCAACGAGGTCAGCCCCTTTGACAGTGCGCATGACCTCCAGCTCTCGACCCAGCTTGTTCGCCAGCGCCTCTCGAAGTGCTGCGGCAACCACAAGCACCCGCGCGTCAAACG
>CAZCNI010000366.1:0-2955 GCA_964499765.1 uncultured Polyangiaceae bacterium | reverse complement strand
TGAGTCGAAGATTCCCTTCGCCGTGTAAGTCGGTACGCGGCGCCGTGACTTCGCCAGAAACGATGCCCCCTGCGTATCGACCTAAGCTCGCCGGATAACCACCAGGATACAAATCTACGCGGTCAACCATGCCTGGGTGAATAACCGAAGGCCCTAAACCTACGTGATATAAATACGGCACCCGAATGCCGTCGAGAAAATAGCCGACGTTGCCGGGAGGCGCACCGCGCACGTAGAAGAAGGGCAAACCGGATATGATTGGCGTAACACCCGGCATGGCTTCGATAGCTCGAAATGGATCGCCAAACGCGCCCGGCAATTGCCGAACTTCCGCGCGCGAGAATGAAGACACCGCAGGAGCCAGCCGCTCACCCGTAACCGTGATTTCAAGGTCCTCGGGGGCCGCAGCAGCGTTCGTCGTTTTTGGTTGTGGCTTGCCTGATGTAGGTGGCGACGAGTCAGTTCCACCTGCGACATTCGAGTCACCAGTTGCGGTTTCGGGGCCCGCTGTTTCAACGGGCTGCGGTTCAACGAATGACACGGCGAATCGAACGATAGACGACACGGGCAAACCGTCGCGAGTAGCCGGTTCGAATCGCCAGGTCAGCGCCGCTTGTACTGCAGCCGATGCAAACGGTTCATCACCATCGGTCGCCAATGCGTCACGAACGCGCCCCTCCGCATTGATGGTCAGTCGCAAGATAATCGAAGCATCACCTTTTCCATTGGGCGGATAAGGAACGTCGGGCTGTATGGCTAGACGAGGCGGAACGATGGTCGGCGTCGGAGCCGGGGCAGGCGACGCAGCTGCGTGCTCCGATGATTGGGCCAATGCTCGACTTGGGGTACAAAATCCAAGCACCACACCTAGAGCTGCGAGTGTGAATCGTTCAGATCGTAGCGACGCAATTTTGGTTGGCGACATTGAATTGGACTGGAGATGCGATTGAATCATCCAGGTGGCGCAATACAAGTGCAATTGGACACGCCCTTGCAGGCAATAGTTGCAATGTCGATTGGCAATCGTGATTGAAGGCTGGATTGGCTTGCTATTGGCACGATGTAGCGCAAAGCGCTGCCAAAATTGCGCATTGTGAACTAAGATGAATCTTCCCGCAGCTGGCCACAGGTGGCTGCCATAGTTGACGACTTCTTCATCCTGCCAGCGCAATGCGCAAAACATGAAATCGCACCAATAGCGCCGCTCCCAGATAGTTTCTCGGCGGAAGCACGAATCCATTGGAGGTGCAATCGCTTGGTTACAGCCAAGACTTGTGTCAATTGCACGCTTACGCTATTTGCGGTCACCGCCTTGTTAGACCGGGGCGTACGCAATAAGCAAATGGCGTACAAGCGGCCTTCCACCTCATGCAATACAACGTCCCCACCTTTCTGCACGTAGTTTCAGGGCCATACATCAATGCACCTCGTCGTTGGTTTTTCGCGGCGGTCCTCGCGACCGTGGTCTTGCGCGCAGTCACCGCCGCTGCTGATGCTCCGGCCGAAATAAGGCCACCAACCGTCCTTCAGCACGTCGACGCTGTCTATCCGCCATCGGTGCTCGCTGAGCGCAAGCATGGGGACGTCGTGTTAACCGTCACGGTTGACATCGACGGTCACGTCTCGAAGGTCGACGTTTTCGAGTCCGGCGGGGCAGCTCTCGACGAGGCAGCCATCGTGGCCGCCCGCGAATGGACCTTCGTGCCCGCTATGCGAAACGGCAAGCCTGCCGCAAGCCGCATCAGAATGCCGTTCCACTTCGCGCCGCCCGCGGTTGCGCCGGAGCTCGTCGAAAGTCCAAGTGCTCCTGGCGATGTGCCTGTGCACGAAGCGGTGCAAAGTGCCCCCAACACGCGAGCTGCAGGCACGACCTCGAACTCTCAACCCGTAGAGGTTCTCGTAACGGGCCGCCCCCAATCGCCAAGTCGCGGACCGTCGGACTTTCATATCCCTGTCGGAGAGCTCGCCATCGTGCCGCATGCCAATGCCGGGGACATGCTCAAGCTTGCGCCGGGGATTCTCGTGACCAACGAAGGTGGCGAGGGCCACGCCGACTCGATTGTCCTGCGGGGCTTCGATGCTGGTGAAGGCGAGGCCATGGCATTGTCCGTGGGCGGCGTGCCCATTAACGATCCAGGCAACTTCCACGGCAATGGCTACGCTGACACTCATTTCATTCTTCCAGAGACGGTTGCAGCCCTGCGCGTGGTAGAGGGCCCGTTCGATCCGCGGCAAGGTAACTTTGCCGTTGCTGGTAGCGCCGACTACGAGCTTGGTCTCGCCCAACGAGGCCTGTCGGCAAAGCAGACGTTCGGAAGTTACGGAACTGAACGTTCGCTGCTGACCTGGGGTCCCGAAAATCAGGACGCCCATACGTTTACCGCAATTGAATACGCCCGGTCAAATGGCTATGGCCAGAACCGGGCGTTCCAGAGGGGCTCGGCGGTCACGCAGTACGAGGGCAAGTTCGGCGAGCGAGGCTTGTGGCGGGTGACAGGGCAGGCCTATTCAGTGGTTGCGCGGGCAGCTGGCATCGTTCGCGAGGACGACTACTCAGCGGGTCGCATCGGCTTTTACGACACTTACGACCCAAACCAAGGACAAGACACGTCACGCTACTCGGTCGCCGCAGACATCGAGACGCGCGACCGTAACGTGACGTTCTCCCAGCAATTCTTTGTTATCAATCGCGACACGCGCATTCGAGAGGACTTCACTGGGTACGTCAACACTGCCGGTGCAGAGGACCCGCGCGGCACGATGCTCGACCTGACGGTGAGCGAACAATCTCTTGGCGCAAGAGGTTCGGCGCGTGCGCACCTGCAGGCGTTTGGGCAGCCGCAGGAATTCGAAATTGGCTACTTTGCTCGCGGCGACATGGTGGACAACGTGCAGCGACTCGTTGCGCGCGATACGCAGATCCCTTATGCGACCGATGCGAAGCTCGGAGGAACG
>CAZCNI010000365.1:0-2969 GCA_964499765.1 uncultured Polyangiaceae bacterium | reverse complement strand
TCGAAGCCGGCTATGCAACCTTCGGGCAATGCGCGCAGATCCACGCCACTTGAGGTGGCAAACGCGTCGAGCTTTTCTTTTGAGAGCAAGCGATTCATTTCCGTTGATAGCTCGGGGCTCTGCGCCAGAGCTTTGGGCCACCCCACTAACAGCCAACGTAGGCCTGCTGCAGGTACGTAGTCCGTGAGAGGGCCCCGGTGCAGCGCGGGAAGCGGACTTAACTTGTTAGGCTGCGTGAGTGTGTGCGGGTGGCTGCACGCGCAAGCAAGTGCCAATAGCAGGCCAAGCCCTGACAGGCTCTCACTTGCGAATCCGCGCATCAGCGCACCACGATGTAACAGAACTTCCTATTCTTCGAGCCAACGCGAACGAGCACGCGTTGGCCTTTTGCCAAAGCATATCTCTCGTCCACAACCCGTTTGGCATCCACTTCTACGCCCCCTTGTTGCACCAGCCGTTTGCCTTCGCTGGAAGAGTTTACGAGTTTTGCCAGCGCTAGCGCTTTGGGTAACCACAGCGTATCGGAATCTGTCTGCAGCTCGCATTCGGGAACTTTGTCGGGCATGCCGTCGGCCAAATAAGCTTCGCGGAAGCTGCGCTCAGCCGTTTGTGCGGTGGCGCGGTCATGAAATCTTTCCACGATTTCAAAGGCAAACAGCGCCTTGGCTTTCAAGGGATCAGCATTCTCGCGCAACTCATCGATCTCAGCCTGGCTGCGCGCAGAAAGTAGTTCGTAGAAGCGCCAAATTACGCCATCGTCGATTTGCATGCACTTGCGGTACTGCGCCAAGCCCGGCTCCTGCACACCAATGTAGTTGTCCGCGGACTTGCTCATCTTCTTGCCCACGATCCGCCCATCAATGAACTTGGCGTCGAGACCTTCGAGAATCGGAACGGTCATCACGACTTGCGGTTTCTGGCCATAACGTTGCTGCAGATCGCGTCCCACCATCAGGTTGAAGAGCTGATCAGTACCGCCGAGTTCGACGTCGGCCTCGATGTGCACGGAGTCGTAGCCTTGCAGCAAGGGATAGAACAACTCATGCAAGTACACGTCGCGTTGCGACTCAAAGCGGTCCTTGAAGTCCCGGCGTTCGAGCGTTCTGGCGAGCGTTCGTCGAGCTGCCAGCTCGAGTACGCGTTCGAGGCTCAATTGAGACAGCCACTCGCTGTTGTAAATGACTCGTGTCTTGCTTTGGTCGAGGATCGTGAACGCTTGCTCTTGGTAACTCTTTGCGGCCGTGAGCACTTGGTCACGAGTCAAACGCGGCCGGGCTTCATTCTGCCCAGTAGGGTCACCCAACATGGCGGTAAAATCACCGATCAAGAAGATGACTTCGTGTCCAAAATCCTGGAACTGGCGCATCTTGCGCATCAGGACGGTGTGGCCCAAGTGCAAGTCCGGGCGCGTGGGGTCGAACCCGGTCTTTACCCGCAGTGGGCGCTGTTGTTCGAGGCGCTCCCTCAAATCATCGAGTTGATGGATCTCTACAGTACCGCGTGTTAGTTCCTTGAGTTGAGTGGCTGCGTCAATCACGTCGCGGACGCTAGCACGGCTCACGCAGGATGCTGTCAATCGTGATCGTCGTCGTCGCCACCTGAAATGGCTACGTGCCGACTTTCATTGACGAGCTCTTTTAGTTCTTTGCCGACTTTGAAGAACGGCAGTCGTTTTGCTGGAACTGGCACGGGCTTGCCGGTGCGAGGGTTTCGACCGTCGTATGGCTTGTAGGGGCGCACCGTAAAGCTTCCAAAGCCGCGTATCTCAATGCCGTCGCTCTGCTGCAATGCGGCAGTCATCGAATCGAAAATGCAGCCAACCAATGCTTCGGCTCGCGCTTTGGTCAGCTCGCCACGCGCGGCAATTGCTTCGATGAGCTCACTTTTGGTCATGGGCGCCTCCTCCAAGCTCTTGACTTCATTGATTCTATCCCAGATTCAAGCCCAGGCCAAGTCTGTTTCGTACGAAGTTGGGTTATTCGGCCGGCTCGAGTCCCACCCAGTCGATTGCGATGGGGCTTTGGCCAGCCTCTAGGCGCAGCACCAGCTCGCCAGCGGTGAGAAGCATCGGGGGACTCGTTTGGGCCTCGCACTGGTGCCGGCCGCTGCCAGTTCGAAGCGTCCACTGGTTACCATTCAGTGTCACGTCGAGTTGCGTCGGCTTATGGTCAATGGTGACCCAACCGATGCGAACGCGATACTGACCGCTCCTCAATACGTCCAGTGCAATGCTAACCGTGGGGCGTGGGCCGCTTGGGTGGATTGTAAGTGCGCGTTGTTGCGACACGCACGCGTTAGGTGGAAAACCCGGTATGGCCCACGCATCGCCGAGAGCCAAAACAGGCCACTCAGCTTCTGCTTCGAATCTCAGATTCGATCGCTGATCGAAGGTGGCGCCAACAATGGTTGGCCTCGCTTCAGCTCCTCGGGCATCGTAGCGGTAATAGTAGGCATCTGGCTCACCGAGGGACTTCCATAGTGCACGGTCATGAGCGTCGTGATGCGCTCTTGCTACAACCAGCCCGTGAGTAGCGTCGCGCGCACCAGGTTCGTGACCCAGTGCAAAACCGTGATCCGTGTTCACAAGAATCAGTCCGTGCGTGACTCCAGCCTGGAGCAATGCACGACGTTCGAACATTGGGTGCCCACCCTCGCGATCTCTGAGCTGATGGTGTTCAAAGACCCCATGCGTCGCAAACCCCATTAGTGAAAGCGCAAGCACCGGGAGCCATCTGCTCGGGCGGACGAGCCAACCAGCCAGGAGCGCATGTTCGAGCGGAATTGCATCGGTCAGTAGCCGGGCCCCACCGCCCGGGAAATTGCCGTCGAAATAGAAAGGCGAATAGAACAGCAACAGCAACAGCGGTGCGGACAACAAGATCCAAGCGGTTGACTTGTGAGTCGCGGTTCGCGGAGCGACAAGCAGCAGCAGCGCGAGTGGCTCAAAATTGAAAATGTCGAGTAAGTGC
>CAZCNI010000364.1:0-2999 GCA_964499765.1 uncultured Polyangiaceae bacterium | reverse complement strand
CGAGCTGACGCACTGTGCGAATGTTCTTGTTCGTACCCGTAGAGAACCAAGACCACTCCGAGTTGCTCACGTCGCTGGCAGTGGTCTTGCCGATCTCACGCACCAGGGACCATTCCGACAGCGCCTTGGTGTACAGGCCGTAGCTTGGGACGTTCACCGCGCTGATTGGAAGTTTGTACGCGTTACTGCCGGCTCTGCCCCCGGGGCCACCGAGCGCTTCGAGAATGTTGCCCCGTACACCAACAGCGAGGTCGTACGAGAGCCGTGCCCGGCGCGGATCGGTTCCATTGGCGCTTTGGGCATCACCACCGTTGTCGTTGGAGTTGCAGTTCGGGGCGGTGCGGTTGAAAGCTGTCCCCGGCGTGGCACTCGGCTTGATGTAGGGCTCCTCAACAGCAAGACTCACGCTGACATTCTTGGTAAGTTTCTGACCGTACAGATCAGCCATGCCGGCGCGGAGTGTGATCTTGAATCGATCACCGTATTCTGGGTCGAGCGCCAAAGCGTGTTCGGTGGTGGCTCGTAGGGGCTTGGGCTTCGCGGCCTTTATGGGTTTGCTTTGGCGCGTTGGGCCCTCGATCTTGAGGAAGCGACGGAACTCATCGGGCGCAACGGGGTTCGAGAGCACCACGGTGAAGTCGCGATGCGCTTGGCAACGCCCGAGATTCTGTCGGGCGCACTTCACGTCGTCTAAGTGAAGCGGACCGTAAGTGCGCGGCGACCACTTGAAAGGTTCTTCGGTGGGGAGCGTCCCTTGCCGTGAGTGGAGGCCCTTGCTCACCGTCAGTTCGAGCTCACTGTCGAGTGGCAGTGGTTGGGTAGGGATCACCTGCAGCCAAAGCCCGCTGTCATCGGTGACCGCTTGGGTCTGCTCGTATACGCCGCCCGGCTCGGTGTCGTCCAGGTTTGCACGTGCGGCACCTTGTGGAGCGGAGCTCCGAATGGCTACCGGAAGCTCTCGCCCTAGTCTTTCGCCCGGCGAGCGAACCACCAATCGCAGGTGTTTCTGCAATTCTCCCGGGTCTACCGGTTGCGTAAACTTGAGGAACAAAGCGTCATGCGGCATTAGTCGCCGTGAACTGTCGTCTGGGAACGTGCGGCTAACGCGAGCCGTATCAGTGGCAAACTCAAGTGTGTAGTCCGCGCCCAATCGGCTGGCATCGAGCGCCTGGGTGCCATGCAGCACCGTAACGTGGAAGCGCGTGGCTCCCGGCAGACTGCGCGCCGGCTGAAACAACAAGCCGTGCGTGCCCACCCAGCGCCACTGACCTTCAACCGGTTTACCCTCCTGGGTAATCACTGCAATGGCGGGCAGTTGTGCCGTGGGTGAACTCTGTACCGGACGCATGCTGCGGTTGAAGACCACGGTGATCCCCGGGTCGCTGCCGATATTGACGACGCCCCGCGGCCCAGCTGCGACTACTGCCATTGGCGCCCGACCGTGAGGGCCCGATACGCTTTCAGACAAGCGCAATGTCTGGCTCGGCGGCACCTTGGGCGCCAGCGTGTGAAGGCAACTGACGAGACCAGCAGCAACCGGCACAGCCCAACGGACCCGAAATAGCAAAACGTTTCGCATCGGTCGCCCAGCGTATCAGCTTACGCGCGCCACCGAAAGCCAGTGGGAATGCCGCAAAAAACCGAGCAAACAGATGCGCGACGGCTATCGGCTCACGGTAATGTCGAGTGCTAGTGAGACCTGCGAAAGGCGACATCGAAGCCAAGGGTCGCCACCAGCGCGGTTGTGTAGCCGCCCACTTGAGTTTGCCCAACCACGGGTAGCATGTTCGGCTCCTGATATGCCCAAGTAGCTGTCTTGTGCTTCAAATCGGCATCGAAGAGCAGCGAGGCACCCAGGGTGAGACCAAATCTCTCGTCGATCACACGATCTGAAAAGCCCAACCGAAAGGTAAGTGTCGAGGTCTTGAGATCAAGTCCGCCTAGTCCGTAGCGGTCGTCGCCATTCAAGTACGAACGCTGCGCAAGACCCACCGCTGCATCGATATCTACCCAATTCACCATGGGCAAGAACACCCCGACGAACCCGCCTATCTGCTTCCACTCGACCAACGCCAGGTCGCTGACTTCGAGCCCTGCGCCCATCTCGAAGTAGCTGATGCGCAATCTTGAAATACCTCCCGCTAGCGCGTGCCCTCGAGATCCATCACCGGCTGAAAGCACGCCGAGGCCCGCGTACGGTTCGAGACCAATGGACCACCCTGGTACACTCTTCAAATGATACCCAGTCCACATTGGGACTGCCCCGCGTGTCTGCTCGTTGGCATAGGCGTCATTGTCCTGCGCCAACGCCGTTGCACTCATGCACAAGAGCCACCCGCCGACCGCCATGCCCGCTGCCCATCGGGCGCGCCCGCTGGTGTTCGCATTGGATATTCCCGAATTGGTCCACATAAGTTTAGGCATCAACTTTCTCACGCTCGCCACCAAGGGCCTCTGCGTCAGGGGTGACTCTAGCATCCATTGCGATGCAAAAGATTCATTAAAGCCTCAGCTGGCTTTGGTCGCTTCGTCGTTGCGGCTGGTTGCTTCAAGCAGAATGGAACCGACGGAGCGTGGGGGTCCCGATGCGATCTCGACGCTGCCCTGCCGGAACGAGAACTGTCCGGCAGTGAAACGCAGCGCTTCACGAATGCCCTCGACGGCTTCGACGTCGAGCTCCTGACTTCGTGTGCCCACGAGACTGCCATTGCGTATCGTGGCAGTAACGACATTGCCGTCGTCCGAGCAAATCTTGAGTACACCGGTGCGGCGCTCGAGTTCAAGCATCGCTAAAACGGTAGACAATGACATTTCCGACAGATTGCCGCGAATTGACGAGCCCGCGTGGGTGTCCCCGTCCCAGCCGTCCCCAGCCTCGGGTGGTGTGCTCCGTGAGCGACTGGCGTATTCGCTGGTGTCGGGCGGCACGCTTCGGGAGCGACTGACGTATTTGTAGCTAGCCAGGCTCTCTTCGACGTCCGAGAAATCATCTTCGAGTG
>CAZCNI010000363.1:0-3001 GCA_964499765.1 uncultured Polyangiaceae bacterium | reverse complement strand
TCGATCATGTCGGGCCACATCACGAGCCAGTCGTCATCCTCTTCCGAGAAGGCACGCATGACATTGAATGCGCCTCTTGGCAATTGCGATGCCACGCGCAATTCCGTGCCGTCCCGACGAATCGCAACCCAAATCGGCCGCCGCCCACGACGAGCCTCGAAGTACACGACCAAAACCTTGGGTCGTGATCGCGGGCTTGCCCAAAGGCTAAATGCGGAAGCCTCGTCAGGCTTGAAGTAACTCTCGAGTGCGTGATGAGCCGCCTCGAGCGGTTCACCCGCAACGTTGCCGTCCCCTTCAACCTCTTCGGCGGATGCCGGGAGCACCCGATAGGCTGCGCGGGCTGCGTCTAGCATGACTCGGTGAGCTTTTCGTTTGGACACGTTCGTGCGAAGCGCCACACGTTCACGCGCTGCGTAGGAAACCAGCGGTGCTCGTCGGTTGGCAACACGATACATGGCGTAGCCAGTCGAGAGCAGTGCCACCACCAAAAGCACCAACAAACGCCCTCGCCGCAGGCTCATATGGTACCAGACGACAGTAGTCGTAATGGGCATCAACAGCGCCAAGGCGAGCAGCATCTCCACTACCAGTGAGAGCAAGACATAAGGAAGGTACTGTTTGACGGTGAGCTCGGGCGCCCACTGCGTCACGTATTGCCAACCGAGCGACACAAGGAGGATCAGCAACCCACCCAGTGTGTATCCGCGAAAGACAACGAACTCGCGACGGGCATCGTGATTGATGAGCCAATACGGAAAGAGCAGTGGATAGAAGAGATAGTACAGAAATGGCCGCGGGCTGCGACTCCGATAGTACGACTCGAATGCGAGGGCGTCGTGCAAGAGCGCGCCCAGCATTTTGTACTTCGAGGCCCAACGTTGCGCCAATTCGCTGGCGACGAATACGCCGAGCGCAACACCAACGTCGATCAGTGCGCCTCGCACCGGGAAAAGACTCGCGGCAAACACGATTGCAGTGGGGGCTACGGCAAAGAAGGTCAGCCGCAGCAAGAAGTTCGAGATCGAGAGCGGCGATGTAAAGAGCGTGGAAGGTTTTGGGCGCACGGTCAAAGGAGCGGACCGGGCATAGCACAACGTTGGCCAATTGTGCCCTTCGAGGTATAGCGGACCATGGCGGTTTTCGGGCCGTTTCCCCACGAATTACGGCAATGGCACAGCCTGACCATACACCGAGAAATCGCCTCGCTACGACGAATAGTCCCTATCTGCTTGCTCATGCGGACAACCCGGTAGATTGGTACCCATGGGGCGCCGAGGCGCTGTCGCGGGCCCTGTCCGAGAACAAACCGATATTGCTGAGTATCGGCTACGCAACGTGCCACTGGTGCCACGTGATGGAGCATGAGTCATTTCGAGACTCCAATATCGCTGCGTTCATGAATGATCACTTCGTTTGCATCAAAGTCGACCGAGAGGAACGGCCAGATATCGATGCTATGTACATGACTGCCACGGTAGCACTCTGCAGGCACGGCGGTTGGCCCATGACGGTGTTCTTGACGCCAGCCGGTGAAGTGTTCTTTGCGGGCACCTATTTTCCACCGGTGGATCGGCATGGACACCCAGGCTTTCTGCGCGTGTTGACCAGCATCGCCGAGCTCTGGGCTCAGGACCCGGCACGGGTGGTTGCTGAAGCGGCGAACGTGAATCGACAGCTCAAACTCATGCTAGCTCCCGAGTCGCCACAAACCATTTCGGGTGCGCTGGCGCAAACAGCGATACTACAGCTCCGCGCGAGCTTCGATTCAGAGTGGGGCGGTTTCGATTCGGCACCGAAGTTCCCCCCGCATGCGGCGCTGCGCCTGCTGTTCGATGCTTACCAGCGGGATGGCTCGTCCGATTGCCTCGATAGCGCACTGGCCACGCTGGAGCATATTGAACAGGGCGGCATTCATGATCACCTGGGTGGGGGGTTTGCCCGCTATTCGACCGACGAACGATGGCACGTGCCGCACTTCGAAAAGATGCTCTATGACAACGCGCAGTTGGCCAAGTCTTACCTGTATGCCTATCGCATCACGGGTTCACCGTTGCACCGCAGTGTGCTGGAGAACCTGCTCGGTTGGGTCGAGCGTGAGCTCACGGATCCCAGGGGCGGTTTCTACACCGGACAGGACGCAGACAGTGAGGGAGTCGAGGGGCGCTACTACGTTTTTGATTGGCAAGAGGTGGTCGACACACTACCCGAACCGCAAGCGGAGATCTTCACTCGCTACTACGATATCCGTCCGGAAGGGAATTGGGAGGGCACCAACGTGCTCTGGACACCGAAATCAGGGGCCCTAGTTGCAGCCGAACTGGGGATTGACGAAAAGCGATTGGCGCAACAACTGCTGAGCGCCCGTGAACGAATCCGCGCCGTGCGCGCCATGAGACAACGGCCATTGACGGACGACAAGATCATCGCTGGGCAAACGGGACTAATGGTAAGCGCCTTTGCGGAAGCTGGGCGAGTGCTGGGCCAGCAGCGGTACATTGAGATCGCCCAGAAGGCGGCTCGGTTCGTGTTACGCGAGATGACGGCGGTAGACGGCCAATTAGTGCGCTGCGCACGTCGGGGCACGGTTGGGCAACCCGCACAATTGGATGACTATGCATACACCGCTGAAGGTTTACTCACGCTCTACGAAACCACCGGTGATGGCGTGATGCTCCGCGCAGCTGAGAAGCTTGTCGAGAGACTCGTGTCAGACTTCTATGACGAGGCCACTCAGCGTGTCTATCAGAGTCCGAAGCACCACGAACCGCTACTGCTTCGCATTTCCGAAGCGCACGATGGTCCGCTCCCCAATGCCACAGCCGTTGCTGCAGAAGTACTTGCGCGGCTGAGCGACCATTGCGGTCGCCCCAGGTGGCGCGAGCAAGCGATAGAGCTCGTCAATGCGCACGGCAAGATCGCTGAACGATTGCCCCGCGGTCACTCGGATCTGTTGCGGGTAGCGCGTAGTCTGAACGAACCCCGCACGATGGTCGTGATG
>CAZCNI010000362.1:0-3008 GCA_964499765.1 uncultured Polyangiaceae bacterium | reverse complement strand
AACTCCCTGAGCTGAGTGCAGTAGGGGGTGAGTCGCAAGCCGCGCTACGATGCGTCCACTACGTTCGGCAACAGCCTGCGCCGGTAAAGTGCTGCGCAGCGCGTTCAACCGCTTGCGCAGCGTAGCTTTGGCCTGTTTCCGAAGTTGGACGAGCGTGTCGGGATCGAAGTTCATTGGCATAACGGCGTCTAACTTACTCCAGGATGATAGCGCACGAATCTGCCTGCGAGCAGTTGCGAGCTTCAGCATTGCCTTCGGTGGTTACGGAAGCCGTCTTGTCAGATGGAGCGCTATCGGTCAACACGATGATTTCCCACAAACGGCGAGAGGGCGACTGTTGAGTCGCCCTCTCGTTGCTAGATACCGTAGAATAGTTACGATTGCTGTGCGGTGCGTCGGGCTGCGTAAAGCTCGTCTTTGGCTACCAGCTTCTGTTTCTTCAACTCAGCAATGAGTCGCTGTTCATTGGGAGTCAAGAATGCCCTGCGTTCGAGCTCATTTACTTCAGCGTGCAGTTGCCGATGTCGCGTTTCGAGTTCTGTGAGACGATCATCTGCCATGGCCACGATCATGGTCGTTCCTCCTCGTTCAGCGCCGAGCCGCTTGTCGCAGTGTAGAAAACCGTGTACGAAGGAGAACTCGCTGGCACGGTCAAGCGACTCAGCATCTTCGTAGCGTAAGACAGCCGTAGCGCGGGTCAACAATAATGGACTGCTGGCCGTAAAATGCCGCGAGGCCTGGCGCCTGCACACGGCCCCGGCTGCGCCCTGAGCGACACTAAACATGCGGATTTTATGCAGAACTCGAACGAACCGCTCGCGTTTCTGGCTGGACCATGACACCGTTTCCGTTTGGAAACGTGGCCCCACATTATCGCTTGACCTTTCTGGCAATGCTGCCGTTTTACAGTGCACTTGGGTGCCTGGGAACGAATCATGTTGGCACGACCGCAGTCAATCCGCGCGGGGCCAGCGCACAGCATGTGGTGCAGGTGCCCGGTACCGTAGTCACCTCTGACGAAGCCCTCTCCGTTGATGATCTATTCAGTCGGGGGCTCCATCGTTTCGAACAGCGACGATACAGTTTGGCCGCAAGTGACCTGGAGATTGCAGCGCGCAGCTTGGCCGCGTCCGGACAGATTCAGCTTGCCTGGTATCGGGCGGCAATTGCGCGCGATGAATCCGGCGACTTCAAGACCGCGGCAGAGGACTTCAACCGGGCGATAACCTGCGACGAACTTTCGGCACTGGCTAGAGACGCTCGCGTGCGACTCATTCGCTTGCTGGTGTTCTTGGAACGTTGGGCAGACGCTGGTGAGCAGGCGCGTTGGATGGCCCATCAGTATCAATACCTGCATCCCGTGGAAGCCATCGTTGTCAAAGGAGCCTGGGCGCTCGACGCGCTCTCCAACAATGATTGGGTCGCAGCGGCGCGGGAAATTGAGGGTGCGCGCACGATTATCGAAGACAAACAATTCGATGTTGCCACGCGGCTGCAGCGAGACGTAGCCATCGTCTATTTTGCGCTCGGTGAGCTACGTAGGCTGCGCGCCGCTGAACTCCGCTTCGTGCCGTTGCCACCAAACTTCGGCGAACAACTCGAACGCCGTTGCCAGCTGTTGCTCGATGCACAGTCCGCGTACTCGATGGCCATGCGCGCCTATGATGCTCATTGGTCGGTGATATCAGGCTACCGCGTAAGTCAGCTCTACGAAGAACTGCATCACGATCTGATGCAGGTGCTTCCGTTGGTGCAACTGCCGGACCCTGAACATCGGAGCCTGCTCGAAGCCGCGCTGCGACTGCGCTACACCATTCTACTCGACAAGGCAGCCAGCGGTTTGAATCGTACGCTTGCCCTTGCAGTGCGTACCGACGAGAACTCGAAGTGGGTGGCACTTGCCAAGCAAGCCCTCGAAAACCTACGCGTGGCGATGGCGGATGAACAAGCCTCACTGGCTGAGGTCCCGTACACCCGAGAAGAGCTGCGGCGGGCGATCGAACGGCTTGACGAATCGCGCCGGAGCTTGCCCTCGAAGAAAAAGTAATCCTCAGTCTCGAGGGAACCCCAGTGGCTTCTCCTAATTTCGCTGGCAACCCCTTGAAATCAGCAGATTCGGCAAATCCACTTGACCCTTAGACTGCTTCTTTGTACAGTGACTGCATATATTGCGGTATGGTATATGCTTGACAGCAGGAAAACCCAGCGCTACCACGCGCCGCGTCCAAATCCGAATCCCTACTAAGCCTTTTTTGGGAAGCGAAAGCAATCCAAGGGGTGAAGGTGGGGTGTCGCTTTTGAAGGCACGCTCGCAGGTGCCTTTAGCGTTCTAGAGACTTGTCAATTAGGTGACCTGATTCCAGGACGTTGGGCCGCGAGATCGTGCCGGGGCAATTTTGCTTCGTCATGCATCACCAACAGGCTAGGTCGTGCAGTCGCTGGGCTCACATCGTCGGTCGTTAGCTTTGCGTACCTCCAAAGGTGCGAACGGGCGGCTGTGCCTTTCGGCTGACGTAGCTCAATCGGTAGAGCTCCTGTTTTGTAAACAGGGGGTTAGGGGTTCGAGTCCCCTCGTCAGCTCCGACACGCTGCGACCCAGTCCGAAAAGGTTTGACCGATTGAACGTCGATCGGAGACCGGTCTGCGAAAAAGTGTCCGAAATTTTGGAGGGTTGCCCGAGCGGCCAATGGGAGCAGGCTGTAAACCTGCCGGCTTACGCCTTCGATGGTTCGAATCCATCACCCTCCACTCTCGATATCGTTCGTCCCTTGTCTGCCAGGCATCAACTAGGTTGGCAGGCTGGTTCGGACAGCGCTATAGGGCGCGCTCCGATCTGCGGGAGTAGCTCAGTTGGTAGAGCGTCAGCCTTCCAAGCTGAACGTCGCGGGTTCGAATCCCGTCTCCCGCTCCAAACCGAACGAGTGCAAGCCTTTGCAAATGATACGCACCAGATGTCTGCCCACCTAGCTCAGATGGTAGAGCGCGTCCTTGGTAAGGACGAGGTCACC